>NZ_JAUOPX010000049.1:0-31318 GCF_030547455.1 Motilimonas sp. 1_MG-2023
AGCGCCAAGTAAAAACCCAGCCGTTGCCGCTGCCATTGCTCGCGCTAAAGCTAAAAAGGCTGCGCAGCAAGCTGAAAAAGAAGAGCCGCAGCCTCAGTCAGCAACTGCTGAGCAAGAAGATAACAAAGCGCCTGCGCCGCAAGAAAAATCAGCGCCAAGTAAAAACCCAGCCGTTGCCGCTGCCATTGCTCGCGCTAAAGCTAAAAAGGCTGCGCAGCAAGCTGAAACAGGAGAGCCGCAGCCTCAGTCCGCTGCTACCGAGCAAGACGATTACAAAGCGCCAGCGCCGCAAGAAAAATCAGCGCCAAGTAAAAACCCAGCCGTTGCTGCAGCCATTGCTCGCGCCAAAGCGAAAAAGGCTCAACAAAAGGACAGTACTGAATCATGAAATTTGCATTAGCTTCATCGCCCTTTGGCCGCAAAATGTTTAAAACGCCAGATCTAATGCGTTTAGTGATCTTATGTTTGCTGCCGGGCATTTTTGTACAATGGTATGTATTTGGTTGGGGTAACCTAATCCAAATCGCGATTGCAGGTTTGTTCGCCGTTATAACCGAAGCGGTGATCGTTGCCATACGACAGCGCCCTGTGCTGCCAACCCTACGCGATAACAGTGCCTTATTAACAGGAGTGTTACTAGGGATCAGCTTACCGCCCTATACGCCTTGGTGGATGACCGCCATTGGCATCGTCTTTGCCATTTTAGTGGCAAAACATTTGTACGGCGGCCTAGGACAAAACCTATTTAATCCCGCGATGGTCGCTTATGTTTTACTACTCATCTCATTTCCAGTCCATATGACCAGCTGGGCACCACCAGAAGCCTTAATGCAAAATAACGTGACCTTAGCTGATGCTTGGTCAATGATTACGACAGGCTTTTCTATTGATGGCTACAGTTTGCATCAAATCAAAATAGCCGTAGATGGTACCACCATGGCCACTCCGCTAGACACTTTAAAAACAGATTTAGGCCACGGTTTAACCACCTCAGAAAGTATGGCGAAACCGATTTTTGGCACCTTCGCTGGCTATGGCACAGAATGGGTTAGCTTTGCTTTTCTGATTGGTGGATTAGTATTACTCAAACAAAAAGCCATCGGCTGGCAAATTCCTGTGAGCTTTATCGCTGGGCTGTTCTTGTTTGCATTAATTGGCTACTTAGGCGATCCCGATGCCAGCGCCTCCCCCTTGCTACATCTGTTTTCCGGGGCAACTATGTTCGCTGCCTTCTTTATTTTGACCGATCCAGTCACCGCATCGACAACGGTGCGAGGCCGCATTATTTTTGGCCTACTCATCGCGTTATTAACATATGTGATACGCACTTGGGGCGGCTATCCTGACGCCGTTGCCTTCGCCGTTATTTTAGCCAACATGTGCGTCCCCTTAATTGACTATTACACCCAACCTGTTGTTTATGGGAGTAAAAAAGCATGATGAAGTCTATTTCTAAAAATGGCTTAACCTTAGGAGTCTTCGCTGTAGTTTCAACAGCGTTAGTTGCCGTTACTTCAGCGCTTACTAAGCCAATGATTGACCAACAAATAGAGCGTCAGTTAATCAGTAACATCAGTGAGCTGATCCCCGCTGAAGAATATAATAACGATTTATTCGCCAGTTGTTTTTACAGCCAAGACCCACATTTAGGCACCACTGAGCCACAGCAAACTTGGCTTGCCCTTAAAGATCAACAACCCGTTGGCCTCGCAATCGAAGCCATCGCACCTAATGGCTACAACGGTAACATCCGCTTGTTGGTGGGCATTTGGTATGACGGTAGCGTGGCTGGGGTGCGCGTGCTCGAGCATAAAGAAACACCTGGACTAGGCGATAAAATTGATCTAGGAAAATCAAATTGGATCACTCATTTCAGTGGCTTAACTGTTGAATCTGAAGCGGACAAACGCTGGGCCGTAAAAAAAGACGGGGGGCAGTTTGATGCGTTCACAGGTGCAACAATCACCCCGAGAGCCGTGGTGCAAGCGGTAAGAAACACAGTACTTTTTTACCAGCTCAATAAAGACAACTTATATCAACAATCCGCTAACTGTGGAGTGAAGTCATGAGCCAATTAGATGATGTAACTAGCAATGATGCTGAGCCAATGGATGGCTCTAAAGAAGCCAAAACTGGGCTTATCTCAAGCGAAAGTAAGGAAATTATTTTACAAGGTCTGTGGAAAAACAACCCGGGCTTAGTGCAACTCTTGGGCCTATGTCCCCTGCTTGCGGTTTCTTCTACTGTTATCAATGCCTTAGGCTTAGCCATTGCGACCACTGCCGTGTTGGTGTTGTCTAACTGGATCGTCTCTTTGGTGCGTCATCATGTACCAAAAGAAATTCGCATCCCTATTTTCGTTATGATCATTGCATCTTTAGTGACCTGCATTGAATTAGTCATGCATGCCTATACCTATGACCTTTATTTATCATTAGGTATTTTCATTCCGTTGATCGTGACTAACTGTGCCATTATTGGCCGCGCGGAAGCGTTTGCATCGAAAAACACGCCAACACTCGCCGCCCTTGATGGCTTAATGATGGGCCTAGGCTTTAGCTTGGTATTACTGGCTTTAGGTGCCATTCGTGAAGTATTAGGTAATGGCACCCTATTTCATGGTGCGCAGGCTTTATTCGGCAACTTGTTTGGCGATATAACAGTACACGTGTTTACCACTGAATCCACCTTTTTGTTTGCCGTTTTACCCCCTGGCGCATTTGTGGTAATGGGCTTTTTAATTGCCGTAAAAAATATAATGGATAAAAAAGCCTAATTCGGTTTTTTCTATGCTGGTGAGCAAACAATGAATAAAGACAAACGACTGGAAATATTAACGCGACTGCGTGATAACAACCCTCATCCCGAAACAGAGCTGAACTTCTCTAGCCCATTTGAGCTATTAGTGGCGGTGACCTTATCCGCACAAGCTACCGATGTAAGTGTAAACAAAGCCACCGATAAGCTATTTCCTGTCGCCAATACGCCTCAGGCGATTTTTGATCTTGGTGTCGACGGTCTTAAAAGCTACATCAAGACCATAGGCTTATATAACAGCAAAGCCGAAAACGTCATTAAGGCCTGTCGCATGTTACTCGACTTGCATGGCGGCGAAGTTCCAGAAAACCTTGATGCCCTTGTAGCCTTACCTGGCGTGGGCCGAAAAACGGCAAATGTAGTACTTAACACCGCATTTGGTTGGCCGACCATTGCCGTAGATACACATATTTTTCGTGTATCAAACCGCACTAAGTTTGCCATGGGTAAAAACGTTGACCAAGTAGAAGCAAAGTTACTGAAAGTCGTACCAGCAGAGTTCAAGGTAGACGTACACCACTGGCTCATTTTACACGGCCGTTACACCTGTGTTGCCCGTAAGCCCAAGTGCAATGCGTGCTTAATTGAAGACTTGTGTGAGTTTAAAGATAAAACCAGCGAAACTTGATCCATTACCGACTAAGTCTTGTTTTTCATCATCTTTAGTCAGTAGAATTGAGCAATATAAAAAATATATCACTTTTATTTTAGGAGTCAGCAATGCGTTTATTACACACCATGCTTCGTGTCGGTAACTTAGAAAAATCCATTGAATTTTATACTCAAGTGCTAGGCATGAAGTTATTACGTCAGTCTGAAAATGCTGAATACAAATACACCTTAGCCTTCTTAGGTTACGGCGCAGAAACCGAACAAACGGTGATTGAGTTGACTTATAACTGGGGCACAGAGAGCTACGACTTAGGCAATGCTTACGGCCATATCGCCATTGAAACTCAAGATATTTATGCTACTTGCGAGGCCATTCGCGCTGCTGGAGGTAACATCACACGTGAACCAGGCCCTGTAAAAGGTGGCACCACAGTAATAGCCTTCGTTAAAGACCCTGACGGCTATGCTATCGAGCTAATCAACGCAAAAGATGCAGGTAAAGGTTTAGGTAACGACTAATTACCTCTATAAAAACTAAACTAGCTACTTGAGCATAAGCCCAACCATTAGTTGGGCTTTTTGTTATGCACACTTAAGTCATAAAATTCAATGTTTGCTGATCAAAACGACTTAAACTGGGAAATAGTTCATTTAGTTCACTACCGCTCAAGCCAAACCATTTAGCTAAAGTGGCGCTGTATTGATCGGTACTGACTTGTGGGATCAAACGACCACCTTTTACATCAAACTCACTGCCCAAGCGTTGCGGTAAGAGTGCCCCATATATATCTCGGCCTTTTACTGCTCCGCCCATCACTATTTGGTTACCCGCCCAGCCGTGGTCAGTACCATCCCCGTTCGAGCTCAAAGTTCGGCCAAAATCAGACATGGTAAAACTGGTTACCTGATCACTGACACCTAAACTTACCATGGCTTTATTAAACTCACTAAAGCTGGTCGCTAGCTCAGCTAACAGCTCTGGATGCTTAGTCACTTGTTCATCATGGGTATCAAAACCGCCCATAGTGACATAGAAAATTTGCCGGCCCGCGCCTTGCTGACTTTGACTGGCAATAACTCTAGCCACTGTTTGTAACTGCTGAGACAAACGGCCACTTCCGAAATCAGGCAATGGCGCAACATTCTCTAAACTGGCATTCATTGCTTGGCTATTGGCGATACCTTGAGTTAACCCGTCACCGTATACCTTGGCCATTCTTTTTTGACTGGCGGCAAGTTGACGCATCACACTTTGCTCTAATTGCACGGCTCGTGTATTCGTGCCAGAGAATGCACTTATATTGGCTTGGCCTGTTCGAGACATGGCAAATGCCGACGTCTTACTACCAATTTGCCATGGATTGGTGCCTGCTAGAGAGATATTACTGGCGAAATGAGGCTGGTCTTCAAGTAACTCCAACATCCGCGCGCCCCAACCGGTGTTAATACTCTGTTTTTCTTTACCGTGCATCCACCGCGCTTGTTGATCATTATGAGAGAATAAATGGCTAGGGATATGACTGCGCTTATTAATATAATCGTCCAACGTGGTCGGCGCTGATAAGGTTCCCACGCCGCCAACAAATGCTAAATCACCCGCATTAAATAGTTCATGCAGCGGCGCTAAAGCAGGGTTTAATCCTGTATCCGGTAAAGCAGATACTGGCGATAAACTAATAGGATCGACAATCGCCAATTGTTGCCGACTGGCTAAATAGTTGGCTTTCTCTTCTCCCGACATTGGCAACAACATATTCATCGAATCATTGCCACCCAACAAGAATACACAAACCAAGGCCTTGTAATCATGATACTGCTGCTGATTTAATAAGCTTTGCATTGCACTAAGCTGCGTTGATGTCAGCACAGCTGCTGATACTCCGCCCTTAATACACAAAGACAAAAAAGTTCTGCGATCCATATTGGTTACCTTTGGTATGTATATTCAGGTGATACAACTATTAAAAACAAGCAATAAGCAACTTGATATTCCACATCATATTTAGATGCCCAATCAAACACCCTTAACAGCTCTTGTTTTAATCCTTCGCTCATTTGTTCACTCAGAAACACTTGGTTGTAGTATTCAACTAGCGCTGTGGCTCCCTGTTGCTCAAGTATCTGCACATGTGGCAATAAATTAACCAGTATTTGATCGCCTGTAGGTTGATCCTTAGTACTAGCAATCCGCCAAACCAGACTTGAGTAATGGTGATTAAGCAAGCCTATACTAGCGACGCTGTTAGCAATTTGCGCTTCCGGCGCCACAAGATCTGAACCAGCTAAGGTTAACGGCTGATAATCTGGACGGTAAAAGTTAAAGACCGAAGGCGATCCCAATGGTACTTGCCCATGAGAGGAAGCCAAATCCCAGGTTAAAAAATAACCTGATTCACTATACGCATTAAGCTCTCGCCATAACTGCATCGTTTGTAACAACGGCTCTTTCAACTTGCCGAAATCTTCTGGAGATTGACTTAAATCACGCGCTTCTTCATCCATTAAAATAGCGTAAACAACCGCTTTCAAATCGCCGCGCACACCTTGTCCGTTATCGTTGAATACTCGTGCTACCCGAGCAACATAATTTGGACTGGGATTTGAGCTAGTTAAGCGTTGGATCAATTGTTTACCGATAAATGGGCCAACATTTTCATGGTGAAATAAATTATCGAGTCCAAGTTTTAATGCGTTTTCTGGCCCTTCATTTGCAGCCACAGTTGCGTCGTTAAGTAAGGTTTTTTCGAATTCTGAATGATATTTAGGCCAAACTTGCATCGGCTTTAGGTAATCTTTTTGCGGGTATTTCCAGCTTGAAGTATCAGCAAAAGTCCAGCCAGTGAAGATCCGTGCAAAACCTTCTATTTGAGATTGGTCATAAGTGGCAATTGTGTTGCCTTTACTGTCTCTTTTTGGCGTGCCGTCAAGGTTCAGCTGTTCTAGGCCAATAGTAAATAGCTGCATCACTTCCCGCGCATAGTTTTCATCTGGACGAATATTAAGCTCAACATTCGCTTTCTCATTACCTAAATGACTTAAATAAGTCCCCATCACTGGTGATAACGTCACAGCTTCAAGCAAATCACGATAATTGCCAAAACTATGTGTAAGCAGCAAATCATAATAATTAAGCATCCCCTCCGGCTGGCTGCGTAAATTATTACCGGTATCTGACACTACAAAAATTTGGCTTAGGGCAAATGCCACACGTTGTCGAAGCTGATCGGGCGCGCTGAGACTTGCTCGCCACCATGTATCAATTCGGTTGATATAACCTGCTTGATCTTTACCAGGGCTAAACTTAAGTAACGGCAAATGGTAGGTGATTGGCTGGCTAAACTGGTCATGAATCCAAGCGTGAGCAGATAGCTTACTCGCTGCGGTAATTTCAGCACCTGTTGGTCCCATCGTGCCTTGATGTAACAAGCGACTTGACTGTGCAACGCTCATCTTCGGATAGGTGATCGGCTTTTCTTGTTCATTTTCCGGCGGGGTTTGACCATCTGGCTGTGAAGTGGGTGGCTGCGATGGCGATTGATCTCCTCCACTCCCCTGAGCATTGCCAGCATTGCTTGAGCCACCACCACAGGCGCCTAGCATTAACATACTGGCGAGTAAAATCATCGCCTTACCTTGAATCATTAGCAGCTCCGCTTACCCAGCTTAATCGTAAGGGAAAGGATTCTATGCATTATTTTCTAACTGGTCTGTTAGCTGTAACATAAAACTTACTATTTAATAACAAGTCATGTGCGGCACCTCTCAAACGGCGAAATAAGCATGGGCGATGAATGTTGTGAAAATCGAATGTCTAGCGGCTAGGCTGGACCAGCCATATTGACTCTCCAGCCTTATCGTTAAATAAGTAAATAAAACGAGCCTGATTACCCGATTCAATTAATGATTTGTCACGATTAAAGTCTTCAGACCATGACGTTTGACACGCCACGACTTCGATGTTCCTTAAACTCAAACAACCTCCAAACGAGCCAACGTCGATTTTGTGGACAATGAAATACCTTAGCGAATTTAGCGTTACGATTTTCCTTTGTCTTCGACTTCTTCCAACTTAACCATAAAGCCAAAATAAAATGAAACACACGCGATGAACGTTTGCCAGATTAACGCAAAGCAATATTTGATAGGACTCGAATTAATTGAGACATATCGTTCAACCCCAGCACTGGTGTATCCATAACCACCTTCAAACAGCATACGGATCACCACAAAGGAGAAAGCAACAAACAAAATTCGAGCAACCCAACGCATTTTTCGATCAATTTTCATACATATAGCCTTAAATCAAAATCCCGCTAGCTTGCTGGACAACTTTCTAATGATGGCTTTGCCATCGTTATTCAGCCAGTACCCTTGGCCAAATAACAGCGCCGCAAGCCCTGTGAACAACCAAGCCTGAAAAAACAAGGAGCCAACCAACATAGGGATGGCTAAAGCCTGTAATAGATTAATCACCGCCTGAACCTTAAAGCATTGATCACACCACGCGTCGGTATATGGGAATGCCCCAGGAGCATGGCGCAAGTGGCCTTGCTGATCGCAGATATTACAAACACCACAGTAGCCCTTTTTAACACCTTGTTCAATCAAGGTTTCTGGAGACTGCTGCCAGAGTGAGCAATAACAGCCTCGATCTTTTCGTTTCAAATTAAGTGTCCGTTAATAGTTTACCTAAAGTGGTTCTAGCCGCTTTAAGCAAAACCCATATATCCTATCCTACTTAGCCGTTTAGGCTATCACCAATGCAGCTTTCCCGTTTCTAAGCAAATGTAATCTCTGGGTTTCAGCTTGTCTTGTTTAACCAAATGAACCTATTTTTCAGCCGACTGAGCAGGTGTCATATACGCATCAGGCGAGGCCATGTCGGTCAATATCTTGGCGGGCAACATTATAGAAGCCAATGCCGGGATCGCCAAATTATTGGCTAAAGTCATTTCAATGGCTTAAGCATACTGATTTAATAGCTAACTCTTCGCCTGCCAAGTTACCTTAGCAAGCTCATTTGCTAAGGTAATCGCCTAGTGACGTGGGCAACTTCGCCTAACACGAAAGACAGAGGGAACTGCAATAATGGAAATTCGAGCCGCCACTTTATCGGATTTAGACGCGCTGTTATGGTTAAGCCATCAAATAGGCGCTTTACGCTTTGAATAGGCTCGTAGCCAATAAATGAAGGGAATATATGGAATTAGCGGCTTTGTTAGACACGTTAGATAATCAACTGCATGAGTTAGAAGAACTGGTATTGACCAGCGCCATAGTGCAAGCCCATACCTTCGCTTTACCTGTGTATGGCAAAGAACAACATACCATTCCTGATGTCATCCCTGTAGAAGCCAGCAGCGGCGAGCCAGCTCGGCAACTTGGTTGGCGCAGGATTAAAAATTACAGTGGCGATCCTAATAGCAATCTTAAAATAACGCGCAAAGCAGCAGGGTTTATTTGGCTGGATTGTGAGGCCGCTAAACTTGCGCTGTTGTGCGAGCAGGTCAATCATACCAAAGGCGAAATTAAAACCTTTTTAGCCAAGCAGAAAAACCGTCATGTACGTTTTAATCTGGTACATGATTTACGGCCATGCGCGATCACGTTACAGATATTGCGCAAAATTCATTATTGTACCGACCCCCTGACCAGCATTCGTTTTAGTTGGGCCACAAAAACCAGTAATGTACGCTCAAAAACAGATAAAGCGATTAACTTGGTGGAGCAAGAGCGTCAGCAAACCATGGATGAGGTAGCACAAGCTAACGTCAATGTGCTAGCCAATCAAATCGCCAGTGACAGAAGCAAAGAAGTCGCCTTTCGCCGACGTCTTGCTCCTACTCCTGTGATCCATCTGCGTTATTTAAATAAGCCAGAGCACCTATCCAGTAAAACCCAGCAGCTCACTAATGGCATTCCAATTTTAATCGCTGGTAAGCCCGATGCGCTTAAACAAATCGGCTCGCTTAATCACTTTAATAATCACGCGCAGAAAAAGCCGAGCTATAAGGATGAAAGTGTCATCATTAAACCCTAACAACCCCTAATCGAAAAAATCCTTAATATACACGGGATCCTTCAGTTTGAAGTGGCTTGGGGATAGGTTATACTTTGCGCCCCCAAAGTTGTGGATGTACTTATGCAAGCTGAAATTGGTCTTTTTGACTACCCTAAATTCCGCCCTGATCTGAAACCAGCGCCTTTCTTACCCATGTCAAAACGGGAAATGAAACAGCTTGGCTGGGACAGCTGTGACGTTATCCTCGTCACCGGTGATGCATATATTGACCATCCCAGCTTCGGCATGGCCGTTATCGGCCGCATGCTTGAATCACAAGGCTTTCGTGTGGGCATTATTGCCCAGCCTGACTGGAGCAGCAAAGACGCTTTTATGGCGCTAGGTCGGCCAAATTTATTTTTCGGGATCACCGCCGGGAACATGGACTCGATGATCAACCGTTACACCGCAGACCGAAAACTGCGTAGCGATGATGCCTACACCCCGAATAACGAAGGCGGTAAACGCCCTGATCGCGCCGTGTTAATCTATTCACAGCGTTGCCGCGAAGCCTATAAAGAAATACCACTGGTACTAGGCGGCATTGAAGCCAGCCTGCGCCGTATTGCTCATTACGATTATTGGTCGGATAAGATCCGTCGCAGCGTATTACCCGATGCCAAAGGCAATATCTTGTTATTTGGCAACGCAGAGCGTGCATTGGTTGAAGTAGCACACCGTTTAGGTAAAGGTGAATCGATTAATGACCTAACCCGCATTCGTGGCACCGCCGTGATGTTAAAAGAAGTCCCAGAAGATTTCAAAGTGGTGGACTCATCGCGCATTGACAAGCCAGGCAAAGCCATGGTCATGAGCAATCCATATCAAGTTGAGTCAGAGTGCAGCACGGGGCAAAATCCAGCGGAAGAGCCAGCCAAACCTATTCGTATTCAAACCTCACGCCACGATGCCAAAAATACCGTAGTGCGCTTGCCGTCTTTTGAAAAGCTGCGCAACGATAGGATCCTTTATGCCCACGCCAGCCGTGTCATGCACCTTGAAACCAACCCTTGGTCGGGTCGCGCCTTAGTGCAACAACATGCCGAGCGTGAGCTTTGGGTAAACCAAGCGCCGATTCCACTGACTACCGAAGAAATGGACGGTGTTTTTGGTTTTCCTTACGCCCGTGTACCACATCCGAGTTATGGCAAAGCAAAAATCCCTGCTTATGAGATGATCAAAACCTCGGTCAACATCATGCGCGGCTGCTTTGGCGGTTGTTCATTTTGCAGCATCACTGAGCATGAAGGCCGCGTGATCCAAAACCGCTCGCAAGAGTCGATCATTAAAGAAATGGAAGACATTCGCGATAAAGTGCCAGGCTTTACCGGCACCATTTCCGACTTAGGTGGACCCACGGCGAACATGTATCGTCTAGGTTGCTCTGATCCCAAAGCCGAGATCAACTGTCGTCGTCCGTCTTGCGTGTTCCCAAAAATTTGTGAAAAACTCAATACCGATCACCAACACACCATTGAACTATACCGTGAAGCGCGCAAGGTAAAAGGGGTGAAAAACGTGATGATCGCCTCGGGGGTACGTTACGATCTGGCCATTGAATCACCGGAATATGTCAAAGAGCTGGTGACCCACCACGTCGGTGGCTACTTAAAAATTGCTCCGGAGCATACCGAAAAAGGCACGCTGGATCAGATGATGAAGCCAGGCATGGGCGCGTATGACAAATTCAAAGAAATGTTTGAAAAATACAGCCGTGAAGCAGGTAAAAAACAATACTTAATCCCCTACTTTATTGCCGCCCATCCGGGTTGCAGTGATGAAGACATGCTGAATTTAGCGCTGTGGCTTAAACAAAATGAATTTGAATGTGATCAGGTACAAAACTTCTACCCATCACCTATGTGTAATGCCACCGCCATGTATCACTCGGAAACCAGTCCGCTGTCACGGGTGAAATACAAAAAACGTAAAGAGTTATATGTCGCCAAGGGCGACCGCCAACGTCGCTTACACAAAGCCTTGTTACGCTATCACGACCCACTTAATTGGCCAATTATTCGCGAAGCGCTAAAAGAGATGGGCAAAGCAAACCTAATTGGTGAACGCCCTGATTGTTTGATCCCATCAGCCGAAGCCGAGCACATCAACGTGCGCGGTACGCGTCGCCAATCGGGTCGCCACGGCAGCAACCGTTTTGCGACTAAGCACCCTAACCAGCCAGATATTCGCAAAGACGGCACCACCAATGGTCGAAATGCTAAAAAACCAAAAGGCGCAACCATTAGCCCTACGCATAAACCAAAAGCCGCTGGTAAATCGGCAGGTAAGCCCAGTAACAATGGCAAGCCAGCAGGCAGTCGCGCTAATCCGGGCAATAAACCCAGCGCAGCAGGTAAACGCAAGCCGAATAAACCGTCTCGCCAAGGCCGCTAAAAGCCCTTAATTTAAGCCATTAGCTATACAATGCCCCGTCAATACGGGGTATTTTTTTAGCTGATAAATCACTCTTTCTGTTTTAAATAACCCGAATTCAAGATAAGCGAAATAGTATGTTTTTCCAGCAAAAACGCGGTAAATATGTCCCTATACGCTTTACGTTTTCATCCCTGAAAACGAAATTTTGCCGTAAAAACATACTGTATTTGGCTACAGCAGGTTTAAGCAGAGCTGAGATTAATTAAGTCATTCAGCTAAACTAAGCCTTAATCACATAACAAAAAAAGGTAGAATTATGGGTTTCACAGCCAGCATATACGTGTCACTGCTTGTTAGCTTCAGTGCTTGTTTTAGCGCCAATGCCACCATTAACTTAACGGATCTTGCTAACAATGGTGTTAAAAACTGGGCGCCCGAGGTGTTTTCAGGCCAAACAAATTACAGCGTGCAACCATATAAAGGCCGTTTAGCGCTAAAAGCGGTCAGTCATAATGCAGCTTCCGGCCTAGTGTTAAAGCAGCAAATTGATCTGTTAGAAACGCCCTACCTGAATTGGAGCTGGCTAGCAGAAAAAGCCCTGCCAGTATTAGATGAGCGCAACAAAAGTGGCGATGATTATATCGCCCGTATTTATTTGGTGATCGAAGGCGGTTTATTCGTCTGGCGCACTAAATCCATTAGCTATGTATGGTCAAGTAACCAAGCAAAAGGGCAAGTTTGGAACAATGCTTATGCTGGGTCGAACCTAAAAATGATCGCGCTGCGCGGCCAAGAGGATCCCCTTGGCCAGTGGCATCAAGAGCGGCGTAACATCTATCAAGACTTAATCACTCATTTTGGTGACAAAGGCAGTGATAAAGCGAATCGCAAAGCCTATCGCTACATCGACGTGATTGCCATTATGACCGACACCGACAATAGCGCCAGCCAAGCCGAGTCTTACTATGGTGAAATTACCCTATCAGATTAAAGCCAACACCCTTTTACTGACCCTCATTTTAAAGCATCCCACTCTACTCCCCCTTTAGCAAATTGTGACTAAGTGGTCTTTATTAACACTGATAATATGCATCATGTTGCTTATTCGGATTAAAATCGCTAAGGTTTCTGCCTATTATTTATTTGTTTACGGAAATATCATGCGCCAGCTTTTACTTAGTGTTATCACCCTTAGCCTTATCGCTTGTGGCGGCGGGGGCAGCGATAGCTCGCCCTCTTCAGCTTCAACGCCAACGATTGCGCCTTCTCAACCTCCGACCACACAGCCTAACCAGCCCCCCGCGTCTAAAACTGTGACAATAAATATAAAAGCCGTGCCCGATACGGGTGGCACCATCATCGTAACGCCAAGCAAAGCGAGTTATGAAGTGGGTGAAACGGTAAAAATAGAAACAAAAGCCAAACCTGGCTATTTGTTCAATGGATTTAACTCAAATCAAGTTCAAAGTAGTGAAATAACGCTTACGCAGAGCTTGGTTTTACTAGGTGAGTTTATTGAAGATAATCAAACAGTTGTTACTGTCGCTAACAATGAAGAGCTACACCGCACTTTTGCGGAAGCTAACCAACAAGGTGGGCATTATCTGATTTTGTTAGAAGATGGAGAATACCAACTTAACAATACTTTCGTTGTCGATGCCGCCAATATCACCTTACGAGGCAAGTCTGGTGACTATAACAAGGCAAAAATTGCCGGCCCTAAATACAACAATATGTTTTTAGTGCGTGCTAGCCACTTTAAAATTGAATACCTGACCATTGGCGGTGCACCACTTCGCGATCAGGGCTTTGTACGTAACCATATCGTCCAGATCCAAGGCGAGCGTAATGCCGATTATTTCACTTTACGTCACAGTCGCATCATCGACTCGCAAGAGCAGATGGTCAAAGTATCAACCGACAGTAACAATCCCGATATAGCCTCGGATTATGGCCTGATTGAGCACAATATTTTTGAGTTCACAACTGGCCAGGCACTGTGGTGGTACACAGGAGGAATTGATGCCCATCGCGCACATCATTGGATTGTGCGTAATAACACCTTTAAAAATATCCACAATAACAACCCAGCACCGGGAGAAAACCCTGATTTAACCGAAGGAGCCATCCATTTTTGGTCGAACTCGAAAGGCACCTTAATTGAGAACAACGTCATAATTAACTGTGACAGAGGGATAATGTTAGGGCTAGGTACTAGCGGTCATTATGATGGCGTTGTCCGTAACAACTTTATTGTTACCAACAAAGACGTCGGTATCTACCTATCTCACGCCAGTAATACGCAGGTTTACAACAACACCATCTGGCTCAATAGTCAATATGCCAATGCCATTGAATATCGCTTCGCTGATTCAATTAACAACCAAATCAGCAATAACCTAACTAATGGACAAATAAAGCAAAGAAATTCAGGCCAAGCACAGCTAAGTAGCAACGTAGTGCAAGCACAATCAACTTGGTTTACAGACATAAACAGCGGTGATTTACACCTCAAAGCTCCCATTGCGGAAGTGCTGGGTAAAGGTGATAACATCAGCGGGTTAACCCACGATATTGACGGTGATCCGCGCGTGTTAAACAAGATTGATATCGGTGCCGATCAAACCTCTTTTTAACCCGCGATTAGGCTAGGTTCAATCTGCGTCTGAGATGGGCCGATTATGTTGACAATGCCAGCACGTTTCAAAGCTGGCATCGTTTTCTTCATCACATTCACGGCAAAACCAACTCGGTTGTTCCTTCGCGTGGGTGATGTCATGCACTAACTGCTTGGCTCGCTCGAGCTTGCCTTCTTGGGTGATCCAAAGCTCTGGCCAACAGTCAAAGATTGCCAACTCACCCATGCCACCTTGGCTAAATTCATTTTTTAAGAGAGTTTCAATCCCTGCTTGTTCAAGTAAGTTTTTCACATTATTAACTAATAAACGGTTTTCATGGGTGTAAATAAGCTTCATTGATCCTGCCTTAATCCACTTTAAGCTTGCCAGCACTTGGCTAGACATCTTATTTTATGTTGCTAAACTGCTCGCAATCATAGCAGCGAATAAGAAATAAAAATGATAGAACGCCAAGAAACTAAGCAACGCATGAGCAGAATTGTAAAACACAATGGCACCATTTATCTTTGTGGCCAAGTGTGTGCTGACGCCAGTAAAGACATTACCGAGCAAACCCAAACCATGCTAGATAAAGTTGAAACGCTACTGCTGCAATCTGGCAGTGACAAACAGCATATGCTTTCGGCCACTATCTACCTTAAAACCATGGATGATTTTGCCGCCATGAATGCAGTATGGGACAACTGGGTTGAGCCAGGTTATGCCCCCGCTCGCGCGTGTGTCACTGCGAACATGGCACGCGAGGCATTGCTGGTTGAAATTTCAGTCATTGCGGCTGAAATTTCTAAGTAAACCGAGTTCTGGATAAGCACAACTGAGGTTAGATAACAATTAGCTTTCTCCTAACGAGAGCCATTGGAGAAAGCTATTTATCGCTAATGTCACCTACCGCGCGGCAACAACAAATGGTCTTACTCAAGTATGTCCAAATGAACAAGAAACAACGAGCATTAACGATTAATTGAACGAGCTATGCGCGTATAGGTATGTCTGATGCCTCTTATGACAACGCTGTAGGCCTGAATGTTTTCAGGCAACGCAATCCCCATATAACCAGTATCGCCTATATGGTGTAAATCGGCTCCCGCCATTTTACTCATTAGTGCTATCTGTCTGATTGTACTTACGTCTGCGCCTTCTTGGGAGGTGCCAATCGCCGTCATTGCCATTACCTTGTGTTGATGCGCGACATTAATGAGCTCGCTCACATAATCTTGGCTCATCCCTGGCACGGTTCCCGGTGCCGGAACAAGAATAATGTCGGCACCATTTTTTGCAAATCGACTGACATCTTCACCGGTAATGATTTTTGCGCCACTTTCACTCACCACCCCTGCCCCGTGCATCTTTCCTGTGATGATAACCAGCTTATCGCCAACGGCAGAGTGGATCTGTTGTAAAGCATGGCTAATAGCACGGTTACTGACGCCATTATTGGGGTTTCCGGTGATCACAATAAACCGCACGCCCATATCATAAAGCTTTTGTGCGTTCTCGGCATTTGCCACACGGCCACTGCTCATCTGCCAAATTTCATCATGCTGCTGAGCAAATTCAGGGTCGACGGCCTCTAAATTAACCCCTATCACCCTGCCAGTTAGCCGCTTTAATTCGGTGATGAGATCAGTCGGCGCAATATTCTCAGGCATACCATTAATGACCGGGTTTTCTGCATCAAACATATTAAGCAGCAATAAATCCGCCCCCTGAGAAGCGGCTAACTCAGCATTGGTAACTTGCGTTAATAAAGGCGAGGTAATCACAATGTTTTCACTTACCAACACTCGCCCTTCGCTTGCTTTAATGGCATAAAGCAGCTCATTTTTGTCTAAGGCATTTAGCTCGGAAGCGCTACAGTCTAATAGTCGTTTATGCATTGTTTACATCCTCATGCGCGATAAATTTAGGGTAAAATAAAATCAGGTAAGAGATACATTAGCCTTATCCGCCTAGCGTTTGATGCTGGGCTATTCTCCCTGTGGCAACTTAGGTTGACATTGGTCACGAAACATTAATGTATAGGTAACTGGCAATACGATAAGTGTTAACACTGACGCAAAGCCTAAACCAAAAATAATAGTAATAGCCATTGAGCCGAAGAAAGCATCGTTTAACAAAGGCAGCATGCCAAGCATGGTCGTTATCGCCGCCATTAATACCGGCCGAACCCGACTGATAGTTGAGTCGATAACCGCTTGGAATGCCAGTTTGCCTTCACTTAACTCTAAATTAATCTGATCAACTAGCACGATACCATTTTTAATGATCATCCCATTTAGGCTTAATATGCCAAGCATCGCCATAAAAGAAAATGGCGCGTCAAATAACAATAAACCCGACGCCACGCCGATCATTGCCAACGGCACTGTAAACCATATCACGAATGTTTGCTTAATCGAGTTAAACAAGATCACTGTGATGATAAACATCGCGAGAAACCCTAATGGAATTGAACCAAACACCCCAGCTTCAGCTTCTTTGGAAATTTCACGCTCGCCGCCCCATTCAAAGCCATAACCGGCTGGCAATTCAATCGCTTCTATATCCGCCTTTATCTTATTAAGTACAGAGTCTGATGTTTCACCTTGGCCATTCACGGGATCAGCCAGTACCGAAATAACACGTTTTCGGTCACGGCGCATAATCAATGGGTTTTCCCATTCAGTGTCAAAGTTAGAAACAACTTGAGTAATAGGTACAAAAGTATTGTTGTCTGAGCTCCATACTTGTATTTCAGAAATGCTATCTACGTTTAGCCTTTCGCTAGCTTGCGCTCTGGCGATGATAGGTAAAAGATGGCTATTATCTCGATAGGTACCAATCCTTTTTCCGCTAAAGTTCACCAGTAATGCATCATCTAAATCTTGTTTACTGATCCCTGCTTCTCTGGCTTGCGCTAAAGATATCTGCGGACGAATCAATGTGGATTGATTACGCCAATTATGACGTACACCGACAGCGGTGGGCTCGGCATTAAATATCGCGCTAGCTTGCGCCGCCAGTTCGCGTAACACCTTAGGATCATCGCCAAAAAATCGAGCTTCAAGTTTAGCCGCAGGCGCGGGACCATTTTCCATATATTTAAAACGATACTGAGCTTGTGGGTATGTGAAACTCAAGTCATTTTCTAATGTCCGCATAAACTTATTAAGTGCTGTTAAATCAGCCATCTCAATAATTATTTGGCCATAAGCGCTGTAGCCTTTTTCAGGCATGTAAGACAAATTAAAGCGTTGTGCGCCTTGACCAATCACGGACGATAAATTGACTAAACCAATATCATTGCGAGTTTGTTGCTGCATAATATCGCTTTCAATACGCGATATATGCTGCTCTGTTGCTCTGATATCTGTGCCTTCAGGCATCCACACATCGACAAAGAAAATCGGGGTATTTGAAGCAGGGAAAAAAACTTGCTTGACCTGACCAAAACCAATCACGGCCAACACCAATGCCACCATGACGAGGGATAGTGTGACCCAGCGAAACCTCATGGCGAGGGTTAATACCTGACGGAAAACCGTAAACAAAATCCCCTTGTATGGGTCGCTTTCGTCTCCTTTGTTAACAATGCCGTCCTTAAAAAGCAGATAACAGAAAAAAGGCGTTAACGTCATCGCGGTGATCCAGCTGATAAACAGTGAAATTAATAGCACTTGAAATAATGAACGACAAAATTCACCCGTAGCAGTATCGGTTAAACCAATGGGTGCAAACGCCATAATGGCAATAATCGTTGCCCCCAATAGCGGCCATTGTGTTTGCGAAACCACTTGCTTCGCTGTTTCCAAACGACTTTTACCGCGTTTGATCCCAATGAGAATGCCTTCGGTAACAACAATAGCATTATCAACCAGCATACCAAGTGCAATGATCAGGGCGCCTAATGAGATTATTTGTAACTCAATATTGAGTATATTCATCACAATAAAGGTACCTAGGATCGTGAGTAATAATACTACTCCCATCAGCAACCCTGATCGCAGTCCCATAAAGATGAGC
This sequence comes from Motilimonas sp. 1_MG-2023, assembly GCF_030547455.1. Classification (NCBI taxonomy): domain Bacteria; kingdom Pseudomonadati; phylum Pseudomonadota; class Gammaproteobacteria; order Alteromonadales; genus Motilimonas; species Motilimonas sp. 1_MG-2023. The sequence continues at coordinate 18,508 of NZ_JAUOPX010000049.1, forward strand.
AAAACAACAATCACTATACCAATAGATTCGGCTAAATTAATTAAAAAGCCACGCACGGTTTCATCAACAATTTTGCTTTGATCGTACACAGTGGTAAGCGCCATACCCATTGGCAATTCACTATTAAGCGCTATCATTCGCGCATTGACAGCGGCGCCAACATCAACAACATTTACCCCACTAGAAAAGGCGATCCCCACTGACAACGCTTGATTGCCAGCGGAGTGATAAATATTAGCAGGCTGCTCTTGGGTATCCTTGTAAATTTCAGCTATATCGCCAAGATAGATGAGCTTATCACTGCTAGGCGGGCTAATAAGTAAATGCTCCATTTGCGCTAAGTTATCAAACTCCCCTGTTGGATGGAGACGAATACGATGATTACCAACACGGGCACTCCCCGCGTTTGAAACCACATTCTGACGTTGAAGCATGCTATAGATATAATCTTGGTCAAGGCCAAGCGCATTAAGCTTTTGCTGAGAAATTTCGACCACGACCTGATCCATCACCTTGCCTGCGATGGTGACTTTTTTTACGCCTTTAATCAGTACCAATTCGCGTCTTAAAAAATCAGCATAATTTTGCAATTCTCGATCACTGTAGCCCTGACCAGTCAGGTTTAACAAAATGCCATAAACATCACCGAAATCATCTATTACTTTTGGCGTCATCACCCCTTGCGGCAAAGTGTCCGACATATCATTTACTTTTCGGCGCACTTCATCCCATATTTGCGGAAGTTCATCGGGTCCAAAATGTGCGGCCATTTCAATTTCTATTTGCGACAAGCCAGCACTGTTGACCGAAGTAATATGTTTTACTCCCTCCAGCTGCTGTAATGCGTCTTCAATGGGCAGCGTCACCTCTTCCTCGACCTGCTCGGGAGACGCGCCAGGATAAGCGGTGACAACCAATGCCTGTTTGATCGTAAACTCAGGAAATTCTAACTGACCTAATTGAAAAAATGATACAGTTCCACCAACGAGCAGTAGCAAAGTAAACATCCAACTGATCACTTTGTGCGTAATAGAATATTCGGCAAAATTCATCCATTATACCTCGTTCTAGTAACATAACGGATTAACTGCAAGTTGCTGCATGGTGAGCTAAAGTGCTGGCTAAACAGCGAGCAGAGAAGTGCAAAACGAATAGATAACATTCACTACACCCCTCGCTGTCTGCGCAGGGGCTTAACATTTAAGCCTTCCGCTAAAAATTGCACACCTGCAACCACCACTTTGTCTCCGGCTCTCACACCATGAGTCACTTCAATGCCCTTATTGGTTACCTTGCCTAGGCTTACTTGGCGTGAATTAACTGTGCCGCTACTTGTATCAAAAATCCATACCACACTCTTGCCGTCATGGTCGCGTTTCATGATCGCGTTAACAGGTAAAATGGCTGCCACAGTACTTGATTGGCTTGCGGGTATATCCATGATCACTTCAGCACTCATGCCAGGCAGCACGGCCATGTCTTCTGGTTGGGGCAAAGTAAACACCACCTCATAGCTTTGCGTACCTGGCGTAATTTGCGAGGAATATTCTTTCAGCTTCACCGGCAACGTTAAGTCTGGGTTGATCGCAAACCTTACACTTGCCTGACCTTGCGCATTGACTTTAAAGTGTTGGAGGTTGTTAACAAAAGACTCGGGAACTTGGATTTTCACATCAAGGTATTGCCCTTCTTGTAATACTAAAATGGATTGACCTGCCTGCACCATTTGATAATTATCCACGAGAACCTTAGCCACTATACCGTCATAAGGGGCGATTAAATCGGTGTAACTTAGTTGGTCTTGTGCGCTGGCTAAACTGGCTCTTGCAGACTTAACTTGCGCTTTAGCCAAATCGTAATCAGCTTGAGAAATCAGTTTTCGGCGTAATAACTGGTCTTTACGCTTAAAGTCGGCAGCTGCTAATTGATAATCCGCCTCGCGATGCAAGAGCGTATTACGCGCATCACGGTTATCTAAACGCGCCAAAACCGTGCCTTTCGTCACGGTATCCCCTTCGTGTAATGAAAAGTCAACAAGATGGCCAGATAGCCTAAATGCTAACTTAGCCTGCTTAGTTGCAGCAACTTTAGCTGGAAACACCCGTGTTAAATCCGCACTGCGGTCGGTTATTTCAAGTAATTTGACTGGCCTTACCGTGGCTGTTGTCATTTCAAGGGACTCAGCACTGCAACCTATTAATAGTGCCCCTATAACAATGAGTGAAACATTAGTCAGTAAACGTCTCATAATATTAACTCCATAAATATTGCTAAATCATCTAGCGTTGAGTTAACGATATCAGTCATTAAAGTTGACAAAAACGGAATCAAATGGAACCGATAGTTCCATAAAATGAGACAAAATAAGCTTGAACTCAGTGATTTTTATGTAAAACTGTTAACACTTAAACAAGTGGCTTAGTACGCACGAGTGGTTAAATAACCTCAGTATTCCCTAAACCGGTTACAACTAAGTAGCAGTATGTTTTACGAAAAGTTTCGTTTTTAGGGGCGAAAACACTAAGCATATCGAGGTATATGCATAGGTTATGCAGGAAAGCCTACTATTTCGCTTATCCAAGAGTCGGGTGATGTCATGAAAACGGAAGATATTGCACTGTTTCACCGCATTGTAGAAACCGGTAGTTTAGTTGAGGCTGCTGATATCCTTAACTTACCAAAATCGACTTTAAGCCGCCGTTTACAAGCGCTGGAGGATGAACTGAACGTGAAGTTATTTCATCGTCAAAGCCGTGCTATGTCTCTAACAGCATCCGGTAGCCATTTTTACAGTAAAACGACACCTCTGTTAGCAGCGTTAGAGCAAACCCGAACGGAGTTAACAGGGCATAAATCCGACGTATCAGGACACTTACGCATATTAATTGTGCCTGTTCCTGAACAGCTGTGGATCACACGGGTGATTTTTGACTTTATGGATCAAAACCCAGAGCTGTCAGTTGAGCTAATCGTCAGTGCTGAACCACAAAATATGATCCGTAATAACATCGATTTAGCTTTTTTACTCGAAGACACATTCAATGAAACTGAGATGGTTGCGCGGCATATATGTGACGAAAAAATACATTTCTTCGCCAGCCCTGACTATATTAAAAATTCACTTGTCCCTATCTCGCTCGAAGAGCTGCCTAATCATAACTCTATCCTTTTTCGTTACCCTAATGGCCGAATTTTTAATAACTTCCCTATCGGTGAAGACAAGGTGTTAACACTCAAAGGTAATTTATGTGTGAACAATCTTGAGGCCATCTTAGAAGCAACACTGACTGGGCGTGGTATATCTATGATGCCGCGGCCATACGTACAAGAGTTTATTGATAATGGCCAATTGATCATGCTATTTGAAGAAATAGGGCCATTTGAAGGCAAATGCTATCTTGTTTATCCATCTAGGCGTTTTATTAGTTTAGCCAGTCAACGCTTTATCGACTTTATGATGAATACGTTGGAGCAACACAAACAAAGTAACGCAGGTAATATTGGTATTGCTGCTCACGGCTTAATACACAGATGATGGGTAAAGTAGCGGCCATGCCTTTGGCCGCCAAATCAGAACAGTAACAGTAGCGTTTAGGTAAAAAGTACTTTACCGAGCACTCATTACTGCTAGCGTAAACTCACGTTAGCCTTTAAATAATTCTTTTTGCAATTGCTTGTTGTGAACTGAAGATAATACGAGCAAAGAACAAATTGCCCCCAGTAAGGCTAATCCCATGTCTGATTGCGTATCCCAAACATAGCCTTGTGTGCCGAGAAATGCTTCAGCATTCTCACCAGTAGCAATTGCTACCCACCATTCAACTAGCTCATAGAAGGCACTAAAGGCTAAGCAAATAGACACAATAATAACACTGCGCCAAAAATCGCCATTGACGACATTTTTACGTATTAATATTTCTCTAGCCAGTAAAGCTGGCACAAAGCCTTGAAAGAAATGGCCGACCTTATCGTAATTGTTTCGCTCTGAGCCAAATAAGCCATCAAACAGCGGCACTTCAGCATAGGTGTAATGCCCACCAACCATCAGCACAATGCAATGCGCAAGAATAAAGAAGTATAGTATGGGAGTAAGCCTAAAAGACTGATAAGTAGCCGCTACTAATACTGCACCGATAATGGCCGGTAAAACTTCTAAAAACCAAGTAAATTGATCTTTTGGCTCTATGCCAGACCAAAGCAAAACGGCTAAAAAGGTGAATGCCCAAAGATGTTTAATTTTTCTATCCTCTTACAATGTAACGATTAAGTGTTTATATAAGCACAAATACGTACTAACCTCTTATTAAACCTCGCCAGTGCGCTGCATTGGCTTTGATGGTGCAATGGGACTTTCCGTATGTTTCATGATATCCCGAAGGTCGAATAGGCAAATGGGTAGTGGTACGGTTAAATTTGGCCAACCAGTTAGCAGTCATTTCATCACTTCGTAGATTAAGGGTGGCATAGCAAAACAGTTCGGCACGCGCGTCGAAATCAGACTTGAACATAGTGTTATGCCTGCTCTAAGCCTTTCAGCGTACTTGGCACTATTATTTTATGAAATGGAGCAACGAAAAACATGTATATTTTCCCGAATACATTGTTCACATGAACCACAGTGGTTGCATGAACTGTCGCAGCGCCTCCTTCAGGTTCAACTAAAAAAGAAACTCGGACGTTAAGGTGTTTATCACAGTCTTCTAATACAACTTCATGATCCGTTATACTTACCAACGTAAAGATACCGACTCGTTCACCCACAACATATTCTGTACTGAGTTTTTTCTTGGGTACGTCTTGTAAACCACCCAAATGTTTCAAGCCGAGCTTGGAAACAATCCAATTTCTCATAGACATCAGAAATTCAATCCAAACAGGGGTTCTAGTAGCTATTTCAAGGAATACTTCAATAGCAGTTTGGTTGTTATATTTTATTCTTTTCGAAAAGCTATCAAAGAAATACGCCCCCTTTGAATACTCATTCAATATTGATTTATTGGGTATAGGCATAAACTCTCCTTCAAAATGCAATCGTGGTAGAGCCCCATCACTGGGCCGCCCCACACTGCTCCCGACTGGTGCTTCTGTTGCAACATAAGAATGCATCAAGCTTTTGGCTCTTCAATTATATATTAGCGCGTGTAAATCACGCGCCTAGAACCAATCTAAGTGAATACATCGTTTACTCATTTTTGGTCGAACAACTGCATAATACATTAGCATCTTATTGAAATTACTCCAATTACAACTTCACCTAGCACTTCGCCTATTCAGCCATTTGTACAAACTGTGCAGCACATAACGATGCAGTTTTTTAGCGCCTGTTTGCAAATTTGGCAGGTGCTGTAAATTCCTTATGCCACTAGCGGTCACTGATTACGACTTTGCTTGCTAGCCCAATTAGCAAAACACCTGAGACGCCTTCAAGTGCTCGTGAGTATCGCTGTGAATTCGGACGATTAAAAACCCAGCTACCAACTGACGCATATAAAACATTGCACATTGTAGCGAGTGCGCTGAATAGCAAACCAAGCACTAGTAATTGCATAGAAGCAGAGCCTGTTGATGTATCAATGAACTGGGGCAAGAATGAAAGAAAGAACAGTGCTACCTTAGGGTTCAAAACACTAACGATTACACCTTGTACAAATACATTTTTATTGTCTTCAACGCTTTCACTAACCACGATTTTGCCGCCCCCTCGCCACATAGAAAGTAGCGACTGAACACCCAAATAGACTAGGTAAGCAGCGCCAAGCCATTTCACCGTACTAAAAGCAACCGCAGAACTAAGGATTATCGCGGATAAACCCAATGCCGCAGCCAATGTATGAATAAAGTAGCCAACACCGAGTCCAATTGCCGCTTTAAACCCAGTTGCCAGCTTCCCCCTCATGGTGTTCGAAACGATGTAGATAACGTCTGGCCCTGGTATCATGTTGATAGCAAGACAAGCGACCACAAATAATAATAGTGAATTTACATCCATTTTCTTTCCTCCATGCTGAATGCCTTGTGACAATTGTGGTAGAGCGACCCATTACTGGGCCGCCCCACACAGCACCGAACGTTCGCTTCTTTTACAACATAAGAACGCATCGAGCTTTTGGGGCCTCAGTTATATATTCACGCGTGTAAATCACCACGCGTCTAGTACCAATCTAAGTGAATACATCGTTTACTCACTCTTAGTCGATCAACTGCGTAATACATTAGCATCTTATTGAATCATCAGCATTGTTTTCGGCCTGTTTGTATCCCTCTTGATCCCCTGCTCCCTGCCTATTACAGCATTGTCGATGATATAAGACACAGCAAGAAAGGGCGTAACGCCCTTTCTGTTTTCTTTACTGGATTAAGGGGAATACTAGCCTGCCGGGTTTTCTCCGTGCGCCAAATGCTTACAACGCTGTTTTGGCTGAATCTGTTCAGGCTGAAGGGGTGCCTCTCCCGTGTCTGCACCTGACAACTTGGGCGATAAACCAAGTACAGCTAAACCAGCCAGCGCGACAGCAGCCCCCGTCCAGATCACACTATGAAGACTATAACCAATATCCAGCATCAACCCAGCAACAAAGCTACCAAACATAATGCCAACGTTAATCACGGAGGCGTGCAAGGTGTTGATAAAAGCCCGTTGCCCCTGCGGTAATTCCATCAAACGGCTGACCAAAGCAGGGTTGAGGCTAATACCACAAAACCCCATGACAATCAGACAAGTCACCGCTACCCAACTGCTCTCTACAAACAGGGCAAAGACCGAAAAAGTGCCAATCAGAATGAGCAACCCACTTATCAAAGTTACTTTCGCGTGTTTCACCGCCAGCATAGCTACGACATGATTACCAGCCAACATGCATACCCCGTAGGCGAACAGCAGCCAGGTCACTGCATTTTCTGGTAAGCCTGCCAAATCGGTCAGGAGCGGCACGATAAAACTGAATGGTGCATACACCGCACCTATCACACAGAAACTGGTGGCAAACACCCACCATAAACGGCGATCAAGCACCCCTTTCAATTCCTGTTTGATCGGGTGTGGTGCTTCAGCCGGTAAGGAAGGAATGGCTTTAAGCGTGATCAGAGCACTGATTGTTCCAAATGCCACCACCAGATAAAAACTCTCGCGCCAGCTCCATTGTTCAGCCACCACTTTTGCCAGCGGCAGACCAATAATCGTCCCGAGCATGATGCCAGCCAGCACCAATGCTACTGCGCGTAAGGTATCCTGAGGTGCCGTCATACGAGAGCAAAGGCCAATGGACACACCAAAGAATGCACCAGCCACCATACCCGTGATGGCTCGCGCCACCATCAATTGACTATAATTTTGCGCCAGTGCACCAAACAGCTCACCCAACAGGAAAATGACATACAAGCAAACCAGAATGGTACGGGGCGCAAAGCGCGACAAAATCAGCATTAAGATCGGGCCACCGATCGCCATACTGGCAGCAAATGCCGACACCAGATATCCCACCTCCGCGATGGTAACCCCCAAGTCTGCGGCCAACTCTGGCATAAAGCCCAGCACCTGCAACTCGCAGGAAATCATAATAAAGATACCGAGGCTGAGTAAGTAAACCCCGGAAGGTAGACGAGATCGCATAATTTCATTCCATATAACGGTTAAGATTCACTCAGTATCATTTATGAAATATCATAAATAAATAATTAAAATTCATTTCAGTAATGATCTTATTTATGAATCTTGACCTTAATGCCATCCGCCAGTTTGTTAAAGTCGCGGACCTGCGCAGCTTTACCCTTGCAGCAAGCCAGCTGGGGATCACCCAATCCGGAATTTCACGAGCGATTAGCCGATTAGAAAAGCAATTAGGGGTAAAATTGCTGCACCGTAATACTCGCAGCCTAAGCCTGACTGCAGACGGCGAATTGTTTCTCTCCCGAGTACGGCCATTGATCACTGGCCTGTCTGATGCACAGCACGAAATTCAACGCCACGGCTGCACCCCTAAAGGCACACTTAAAATCAGCGCCCCTTCAGCATTCGGCCGTGCCATCGTTATCCCGATGGTCAGCGAACTGTTAACCACCCACAAGCAGATGGATATTGAACTGGTGTTGACCGATCGCTTGGTCGATATCGTCGACGAAGGGTTTGACGCGGTGATCCGCAGCGGCCCGGTGGCGGATGCCAGAGTGATCGCCAGACAATTAGCACCGGCACATTGGATAACCGTTGCCTCGGCAACCTACCTTGCCCGCCACGGCGTTCCTCAAACCCTTGCCGATCTGTCACAGCACAATTGTCTGCGGGTCAGATTGGCGAGCAATGGTCAGATCAACCCGTGGCAGTTTAACCATAACGGCAAGGCAACCCGGCTAAATGTGAGCGGAAACTTGCTGCTTGATCATGGCGACCCATTGGTAGACGCCGCAGTCAACGGCATCGGCATCGCCCAGCTATTAACCTTTTTTGTCCGTCCCTATCTGGCAAACGGTCGTTTGCAGCAAGTGTTGGCTCAATATGCCCCTACGCCGCAATCCCTCAATCTGCTTTACCCACCTTCGCGCCAGTATTCTGCCAAGTTGACGGTATTTCGCGATGCCTTAATGAAACATTGGAGCACCAGCCCGAAATAAAGGAGCCATAACGGTAAAACTCACTGATGCTGCCGCGGTGCTTTCCAGCGCCCGTTAGCAAATTTAGGAGGGATCTGTAAATTCTGCTTGTTGGCTGAAGTTGTACTTTGGTGTATTAAACTCATTGCTAGGCAGCAAAAATGGCAATAACAGTTTCAAGCCAACACCATCAAAACACGTCACGTTTTGTCAATAACACGGGTTGCAAAAGAGGTGCTAAAGCGACTGAAAACCAGTCCGACAACATGCGAATGCAAGACGATAAGCTTGCTATTTAGTTCCCATTGGGCTTAATTTTCTAGCATTTCTTTCAATAGTGATATCCAAGGCTTCACGAATGCGCTTTTCCCGTGTGTCGGGTTTTACAGCTTCACCAATCTTCCGGATTAAATAATTTCTTTTTCCAGGTGGAAGATCCATGAACTCATCTATCATTCCACTCGTCTCTAGCAATGCTAGTAAATCATTAGGAACATCTACGTCTTCAGGATCTAGAACTACGAAATCAAGTTTAATATGGTCGCCCGCTTTAGTTTTCGTGAGCTTACGAATTTTTGCTTTAATACGAATATAGTGCTTGCCACCGCCAACCGGAAATAAGCTTACTTGAAATGACTCTGAATGATTAACACTAGCACGAACCAATACAGGCCCTTTAGTTCCAAGTGATTCTGTTATTTCAGAAGGCACACTAACAGCGCAGTAATCCATTCCCTCTGCCCAGTTCTCTAATGTCGCATAAAAACCAAACTGTTTTCCGATTAAAGAGCTATCTATCATAGGTAATTCTCAATTTCACAATCGTGCTAGAGCGGCCATTACTGGGCAGGCACGACACAGGTCCGGACGTGCGCTTATTTTAAAACACAAGACTGCATCGAGCTTTGGGCTCTTCCGTTATATTTTCACGCGTGTCAATCAACACGCACCTAGTGTCAGCCAACGTGAATGAACCGCTTACTCATTCTTGGTCGCTCAACTTCGTCATAGACTAGCATTTTATTACAATTTCTCCAGCCGTAACAAACTGATAAGGATGATGTATATCATTATCGCCCCTTACATAAATCCCCCTCGTCTTGAGAAAGTTACTCAGGCTAAACGCGGTTAAGGCCATTACAGCTATTTACTTAATATGAAAAGAGCTAAGATTGACGAGGCTCTGTACTTGTCCTCTACCCAAATATGGAGTGTCGGCTTCGAGACTATTCTTGTTGTATGTGCGCGCTACAAATACACCACAGCTTCAACATTATTACCATCTGGATCTAAAACGAATGCGGCATAATAGTTTGGTGCATAATTTTCACGCAGCCCCGGTTTGCCGTTGCATTGATATCCTTCACTTAAAGCAACCTGATAGAATTTCTCAACAGATTTCTTGTTCGAAGCTGAAAAAGCTATATGCGAATTAGTGCAATTGTCACTTTTCTCTATCAAGAATCTGACTTTGTCCTCACCAATGATGCCAAAGCCCGCGGCAGATTTATCTGACCATTTGATTTCGATTTTCAGTGGTAAAAGGACTTTTTCATAGAACCTTTTACAGCCATGAAAGTTTATGGTTCTGATTTCAAAATGATCTATCAAATCAATTTCCTTTCTGGTTTATGAAGATGAGGTTGATATTACGCAAGCTCTTAACCCTTTAGCACACCCAAGACCGGAGCTTGAACTTGTTAAGTCTCTTGTTATACAAAAATTGTTGAATGAGCCGACACAACTTGAAGTTTGCCATCTTTTTTAAGCCAAACTCTCGAAAATACAAAACGTCCATTGGCATCTGCACCATCGTATGTCCCAACAATTTCTGCATTCGCGTAAACCAAGACACAATTCCCATGAGGCTCGACTTGTAAATCACTTAATTCAATTGATGCGATAGATAACAAGCCTGATTGATGAAGCGCAATATCATCTTGTTTCGAAACTCTATGTCCAAAGTGATTGATGAATACCAAATTATCAGCAAGCAATTCGTCTAATGCCGCAATATCAGAACTAACCATCGAAGCTTTTAGCCGGTGTTCGGCATTGATAACTTCCTGTACTAATTGGAACTCCATTCTAACTTCTCCTGATTTCGTATAACGCTGCGCTAATCGGACTAAAACTGTGGGTTAAAATGTGTAGCGAAGCGTAACGTAACCCACTGTTTTTGTTCCGTTTAAATGCCTTGTTGAACGAAGCCGCTGCGCGGCAGAGTGTGGCGGATATTTCATACTCAAGTAACCCCTGTCACTTTGATCGGGCTTACTGGAGTAAAACCCATGAATACCACCGACCAACAACGCTTTGAATTTCTTTACCAACAACATCTTACCAACTTAACTTTGCAAGGAAAACGTCCCGCAACGATTGATGCCTATTCTCGTGCGGTGCGTCGCCTTTCTTCGTTTTTTGACCGTGCGCCTGATGCCATGACCGCGGCGGATTTGAAGACCTACTTTGCCAGTATGATTGCCACTCATTCTTGGAGCATGGTTAAAATTGACCGCAATGGCTTGCAGTTTTTCTATCGCTACACCCTCAACCGCCAGTGGGAGTGGCTTAACATTGTTAAACCGCCGCAGGTGAAGCGCTTGCCAGATGTGTTGACGTCAGCCCAAGTCGGCTTGCTGATTTCCATGACGGTGAAGTGTCGTTACCAAGTGTTCTTTTTGGTGCTCTATACCTTGGGTTTGCGCTTGAGCGAAGGGCTTAATTTGACCATATCGGATATCGACAGCGCATCAATGCAGGTGCATGTGCGTGACGGTAAAGGCGGTAAAGACCGATTGGTGCCACTGCCTTCTCGCACCTTGGTGGCGCTACGTGGTTACTGGGCTACGCATCGCCATCCTCGCTTGTTGTTTCCAAAAATGGGGCCCGACAGCGATGTGCCAATGGATAAAGGCTGCGTGCAAAAAACCCTCAAGCGGGTACTGGCTGATTGCAATATCCATCAACACATTAGTCCCCATTCGCTGCGCCATTGTTATGCCACCCATTTACTTGAGCAGGGATTGGATTTACGTTCACTGCAAGCCTTGCTCGGTCACGCCAGTCTCAATACCACCGCGCGTTACACCCACCTGACCCGTGTGAAACAAGCCGACAGTGTGTTAGCGGTGAACCAACTCGCTGATAAATTGGTGTTGATGTGGGCTAACTCATGAGCGCCTTTATTGAAATATTGCGTGAGCATCAGGATGCGCTGCGCCAGCAATACAATCTCAACAACGACGTACGCCGTGCCATTCATGCTTTATTACGATGCCAAACCGAGCAACAAGGCAGCTCAAAATGGCAATGTCGTCACTGCCCGCATCAGGAAGTGACGCCATTATCGTGTGGGCATCGGTTTTGCCCGCAGTGCCAGCAGCGCACCGCGTCCCAATGGTTATGGCGACAACAAAGTAAGCTGCTACCCACCACCTATTTTATGGTGACCTTCACCTTGCCTTATGAGCTGCGCCCCTTAGCCGCCTCACACCCGCGTCATCTGTATCCGCTGATGTTTAAAGTGAGCGCCCAAATCCTTAAAGACTTCGCCGCCAAACAAAACCAAGGCGAGCTCGGCTTTACCTCGGTGCTGCACACCCACAGCCGACAGCGTAATCTGCATCCGCACTTGCACATCTTAGTGGCCGGAGGGCGCTATGACGCCAGCAAAAAACACTGGTACAAAGGCAAAAAAGACTACTTGTTTAACGCCTTTGCACTGGCGAAAGTGTGGCGCGCCAGAATGCTTGAAGCCATCAATCAACATCCAAGCTTGAGCTTGCCCAATCACGTCCCACCGAAATGGGTAGTGGATTGTCGCGCCGTGGGGGAAGGCTTGCCGACGCTGAAGTATCTCTCGCGCTACTTGTATCGCGGTGTATTGCCCGACAAAGACATCATTGACATCACCAAGGATAACGTCACGTTTCGTTATCGCGATGGACAAACTAACCACTGGAAGCAGCGCACACTGCCAACACTGAAGTTCTTGATGTTAATGTTGCAACACGTGTTACCAAAGGGGTTACAACGCGCCCGTGATTACGGCTTTTTACGCGGTAACTCCAAAGGATTACTGCACCAAATACAGTGCTTACTGCTGCCGTTATTGCAATTGCTACTGGGGGTTGAACCACCGAACCAACCCACGCGCACTTGCCCGTGTTGCCAGCACAGCATGCAATGCATTGGCATCAGCCGACCGAGGTAGTTCAATCAC
>NZ_JAUOPX010000005.1:0-163648 GCF_030547455.1 Motilimonas sp. 1_MG-2023
TCAATAACACGGCTCGCAAAAGAGGTACTAAGGCGGCGGGACCACCGAAGAAGTAGCGCGGATATAGAGTGGGCAATCTACGAATACATACGGGGATCCATCAAACAGCGATGCTTAAATTATGAGGGGATCCGTCAGCGCCGCAATAAGCGGACAAAAATAGAGGGTTAAAATGTGTAGCGAAGGTAAGCGTAACAAACTGTTTTTGTTCAGTTTAAATGCCTTGTTAGCAGCTTGATGCAATCGCAGTGACAAGCTTTTTAATGCGTTTATAAGAGTTTGGTAAATTTTGATTACTAAGCTCTCGAAGTGTATCGAGCATTTTATCTAATTTTTTTGCAGCCTTGTTCCTTTCTTCAAGGATAAACTGTCTATTGCTTTGCTGATCTGTAAGGCTCAAAAGTTCAGACATTTTCTCGACAGCTTTATCCGAGCATAGTAAGTCCATTTCTAAATTGTATTTCATACAAACTAGGTTGTTTTTTTCGAATACGTCTAGCGCTTTACTGTGGTTTGACTTCATGCAACTTAGAATTGTGTCTCTGTCACTTTTAGCTGGTATCAACTCTTTTAAGATAATTCCAGATTTATACTCGTATCGATACTTGGGTAGCCCCTGACCATCTCTACTAAGATTAAGCTCATCGTTCAAATAAGGTATGAAATAATCTTTGTCAAGAATGGCCAAGTAGGGAATTTCTAGTTTTTTCACTATATGGAATGGATAAGATAGATTTCTTACCCCGTCAATATTAATCAAGCTAATCCCATATAGGTCTAAATCAATTCCTGCACGTTCAGCAAGAACCTTAACAACCTCGGCATCATTTTTACTTTCCACGAAAATTACATGATTCGCATAGAAAAAATCACTATTCCGATATAAGTGAAACTGATAGTACTTGAACTCTTCTAAGTCATAGTCTTCAAAAAAAGTCGAAGGTAATTTAAGTAATTTTGATTTAAATCCCCTCGTGGAATCGGGCACTTTTCGTACTAATGCAATATTCAAGTGATCAATATTGTCAATTAGAACCGTAGAATGTGTGGTTAGAATTACCTGAGCCACATCATCATCATCTGATGATCGGCTAATGGAGTTAATAAGTTCACGCTGAGCTTGAGGGTGTAAATTAGTTTCAGGCTCTTCCAAACCAAGTATGATATTTTGGTGTCTAAGATTTGCTAGAACTCTATGGAGAGCGATAATAGTTAGACTTTGCAACCCTGTGCCACAATCGTCTAAATAATGATCAAGCCCCAATTCATCGATGTGCATCTCAATGCCATTTAAGAATGACATAAAATTCGAATTCTGATTAAAACTTAGGGAAAAGTTAAATGTATGCCGAAGCGAGTAGTAACCTTCAACTTCTTTGGCGATTCTCTTTAAAGCACCATTTTCAAGATACTCAGCTGCTTTTCTGAATTTTGGAGTTAGTGTGTCTCTTCTGTGTGTTTCTGCTTTGAGATATTCTTCAACTAGGTTTTTAATTAGTGCGTTTTCTTCCCACTTCAGCTGATCAGGATTTCTATTTGGCGGGATATATATAAACGCTATATTTTCTTTTATCTGCTGGATTAACTCGTCAGGTGCAGCAATAAACTTGCCTTCGCTACGATATTTGTAAGATATCCTTCGATTTGAAGACGAATAGGTTTGCTGGACTTCAAGAACATCACCATCTCTGTAAGGTTCAAACTTATCTCCTAGGCTTCCAAAGGTTACTGCAATTTTGGGGATGGACTTAGTGGTATACGCATGCTTTCCTTGAATGTATGAATGCTCCTCACTCTCAGGGTTAAAAAATGCATTTAACGCACGAATTACTGCAGATTTACCACTATTATTTTGTCCTACTACAGCATTAATATCGCTGAAACACATCGAACATTGATCGATTGACCTAAATTTCTTTATATCAATTTTTGTAATTTCCAAATTCCATACATCCTTACTGTAAAGTAGTTGTGGCTGCTAACAGCTTATTAGATCCCAAAGTGGGGTGATAAAACGCCCCAAAACGGCGGATAAAACATATCCACAATATTCACATATAGTAAACGAGAGATTATTAACCTTGTTGTGATCTCGCGGTTATTCTCCGACAAAACGGCGAGTAATAATGTTATGCGACAGGCGTAAATGGTTGCTTTTATGCCCAGTCAAATTTAGAGCAAATAATGTCATCAACCAACACAGATATTAGCTTGTTGTTTGTTAATGTATTCGTTTAAGAAAGCACCACTAAACGCTCAAAAAATATTCATGGGTTTGCCCTGATTATTAAGCAGGGCCCTCATGGATATGAATTAATAATAATTCAGCGAGTAAATGAATATGACGGAGGTTATAAATAACCTCAATTCTGTTTATGTCTCACACAGCTAAATAAAGTATGTTTTACGGCAAAATTTCGTTTTCAAGGATGAAAACGCAAAGCGTATAGGGACATATTCACCGCGTTTTTGCTGGAAAGCATACTATTTTCGCTTATCCAAGATTCGGGTTAAATAGCGCCAGACGGCAGCCAAAGTACATATTATATGGGTGTGAAATCCGCCTAGTTGTGCGTTAACAAAATACAGACTGAAACACGGTATTAAAACGCCTTCGATAACCCCTTAAGCTTAACGGTATACGATTCGCCATCCTCTCGCCCGGCGATTTGCACAAAATAACTTAGGCTTGGTTTCGTTCCAGCAAGCCAAATGTCGATCGGTGTGCTGTCGGTTATGTCTAATCGGTAGTGTTGGGTTTCGATTGTAGTTTGGTTGATGCTGTGGGCTTCAGTACCGATGAATTGAATGTTGGCACTGAATAACGTCATGTTTTCTGTATCAAATATATTCATTTTTTTAGGCAAACTATAGGCATGTTGCTGCCAATAATAGGGTAAAGCCGCAAAGCTGGAGTCAAAGTCACTCTTACTTAAGCGACTATTTTTAGCGACATTGTTTTGCTCTGCTAATAAGACTTCGCCTAGCATAATGACGTGCCCAGCATTAGGTACTAACGTTGTTACGGCTTGCTTGACTATTTCAACGGCTTCCGCTTCTTCTTTTTGTTGTTCGGTGGTGACCTCGGAGTGAATGGCGAGGTATTCGTTGTTGGATAGTTCAATTTTTGTCCATACCGTTTCGTCGTTATGTCTGAGATGGTTATCTGATTTAATCAAGGTGCCATCAAGTTGATAGTTTTCTGATAGGGTGCTTCGTATATTGTCATCTGCCCAAAGGCCTGAAGTTGTTATTTCTGACTGTTGTTTTAATCGATAGCCGTTTTGTTCTGCCTGAAATGTCGACTTCATACTGCCGACCAACTTCTCTCCTAGTGTTATTTCATAGTTCCATTGCTGGGTTGGCTGTGTTAGCTGAGTTTGGGGCGTCACGTTGTGACTATAAACCGTTAGCGTAAAGATAGTAACCAAGCTGAGTTTGCGACTTTTGTAGTGGTTGGCGTTGCCCATTTTTGTGCAGCCCTTTTGATGTAGTATGGTTTTGGTTGCGCGTTGCTGTATTTTAGATCTTGGCAAAACCGGAGTGGTTAAACGTGTCCCAAATTGCTCAACGTGGCCGTGCTCACTGGATTGTAATGGCGCTCTCGGCAATACTGATGCCATATCTATGGTGATAGGCAGGCATCTTTGGCTGATTAATTAATGCATTTTTACAAGCTAAAACTCGACTTAGTCATTGCCCTTACTCTTTTCAGGGTTGGGCTCAGTGGGGGCTATGTTAGACTGGGCAAAAATTTCTTAGGAGCAACATCATGATGGATCAATTTGGCCATATTTCAGTGCCTGAAACCGCAGAAAAAATTAAACAAGGTGAGGTGGTCATTGCTGACATTCGCGATCCTGAATCGTTTAAAAGCGGCCACATTGAAGGCGCGTTTCACTTAACTAATGAGCGCTTAGGTGCTTTTGTTGAGCAGGTTGATTTTGAAACCCCAGTGATAGTGGTTTGTTATCATGGCAATTCAAGCCAAGGTGCGGCGCAATTTTTACTGAATCAAGGCTATGATGAAGTGTATAGCATGGATGGTGGTATGGACATTTGGCGTCGTAGCTTTGATGTTGTAGCCGAGTAATTGCATTAGGCATGTAAAATAGCACTGGTTACGAATGTCTTTTTAACTTGAGTTAGAACTAAGGTGGCTCAATGTTCTGTACATTGGCTGGTGTATAAAAATCATGATTGAGGAGTCTCTTTGATAGAGCTGATTGTATTAGACAACGCGCGTTTGGCTCAAGCCTACGTTGATTACATGCAAACTCAAGGGGTTGCTTGCCAATTGCGTAAAGATGAAACCTCGGTGGCGATTGATGTTGCTGAGGATGACTATGAAGCTGCGCTGGCAGAGCTCCGCTTGTTTGTACAAAACCCTACCGCGGATAAATATTTAAAAGCCAGTTGGGAAGTAGGGCAAGCCGATAACCAAGATTTGGGTTACCAAGGCGGCGGGTTATTAATTTTGCGTGATTTTTTGTTTCACGCAGGCCCGTTTACTTTGCTTATTTTTGCTCTGTGTACTTTAGTATATGTCCTGACGATGACGGGATTTTTTCGTCCAGTCTATGAGTCGTTACAATTTTTCCGCCATACCAGCGATTTTCATTCCATGGAAATTTGGCGTTTCTTCAGCCCTAGCTTGCTGCACTTTAGCGTGCTACATATCGTATTTAACTTACTGTGGTGGTGGCATTTAGGTGGCTTGATAGAGAAAAATAAGGGCTCAGCTAAACTCTTGTTGTTATTTTTAGTGGCTTCTATCATTCCAAATAGTGTGCAATTTTTTCTAGACGGTCCCAATTTTGGCGGCTTATCGGGAGTGGTGTATGCACTGGCTGGTTACGTATGGCTAACGGGAGTACGCGATCCAAAAGGTGGCTTAGGTTTGCCGCAACCTTTGATGATTTTTATGATCGCATGGTTGGTGCTTGGCTTTTTCGATGTGCTAGGCCCACCCGTTGCTAATATGGTGCACTTTTTTGGTTTAGCGATTGGCTTGGCACAAGCGGCTTGGGATACACGAAACCGTAACATCTCAGCGGTACCGTAGATCCTTCCATAGTATTACTGATAAAAAGAGAAAGTTAGCTGCTTTCTCTTTTTTTATGTAAAAAATTAATCTAATCGACTTTTGATTTATTCCATGGTGGTACTATGTTTGGTCTACCCCCTTTAATTGGAGTATCTTCATGGCCCGTATCATCACCTTTGGTGAGATTTTAATTGATTGGATCCCTCTTGAATTCCGCCCCTTCGGTGGTTTGGATATTCCCGTCAAAGGTCAGTTTCCTGGTGGCGCACCGGCTAATGTTGCGGTGGCTGTGGCGCGTTTAGGCCAGATGGCTCAGTTTGTTGGCGCAGTTGGCCAAGATGACGCAGGTGAATTTCTCCGTCAGTCACTGCAAAAAATGGATGTGAATACCGACCATTTATTGACTGATCCTGAGCATGCGACGCCAATGGCCTTTGTTTCGTTAGATGAAAAGGGCGAACGTTCTTTTTCATTTGCACGCGAAAACACCGCTGATTTGAATTTTGATCCTGATTACTTTGCCCAAGGCGTGTTTACCGGCGAGGGTATTTTCCATATTTGTTCTAATACCTTAACCCATGAAGGTTTATTCCAAACGACATTGATGGGGTTGCAACAGGCGCAACAAGCTAATTTTCTGACCAGCTTTGATGTCAATTTGCGCTTGCCACTATGGCGCGATCCTTCACGGATTAAGGCGAGAGTGCTTGATTGTATTTCTTATTGCGACATTGTGAAGTTAAGCCAAGATGAGCTGGAATATTTAGCGGCTGAGGAGCCAACGCAAGCATTTATTGAAGACTTGCTTACTTTGGGGCCAAGCTTGGTTTTAGTCACCGATGCTGACAAACCAGTTTCTTTATACATGGCAGACAAAACCTTAACTCAAGTAACACCGAAAGTGACAGTAATGGACACCACGGGTGCCGGTGATGCGTTTATGGGGGCTTGGTTATATGCCATGTTGGCACAAAATGTGTGTAATCCCGCCGCATTAGAACAAGCGCTTAATCATGATGATGTCTGGCAATTTGCGCTGAAAACCGCGGTGACAGGAGGTGGCTTTGCGGTGACACACCAAGGAGCATGGAGCGCCTTACCTACTTTAAGTGATATTCAAGGGCTCTAATGAATCCATTTTTGGGGAATGATGAACATGACTATTCAGTTTCGCGATCCAAGTTTTATTCAGCAACACATTCAGCAGCTTACCAATTTTTATCAGCAGCATGCCATTGACCCGCAAGGGGGGTTTTATCAAACCTTATTGCCCAGTGGCGAGCATCAACAAGGGCCAGTAAAGCAGCTGGTCAGTTCAACCCGTTTAACCTGGGTATTTGCTACTTGTGGCAGTCAATTCAAGCAAGAAAGCTGGTTAGCTAGTGCGAAACATGGCTTAGATTATGTGAAAAACCAGCACTTTGATGCTGAGCGTGGCGCGTATAACTGGGTAATGGACGGCGCGGCTCCCATTGAGCAAGAGAACTATTGTTACGGCTTAGCGTTTGTGTTGCTAATGTATGCTGGTGCGCTCAAAGCGGGATTAGATGGAGCAAAGCAAGGGCTGAATGATACCTTTGAATTACTTGAGCAGCGCTTTTGGCAACCTGATAGCGGTTTGTATGCCGATCAAGCGAGTGCTGATTGGCAAAATTACAGCGATTACCGTGGTCAAAATGCCAATATGCACGCTTGTGAGGCGATGATTGCCGCCTTTGAGGCGTCTGGTGAGCAAAAGTATTTAGACCGCGCCTTATTAATTGCCGAGAATATTTGTATTCGTCAAACCCAAAGCACAGATGGCTTAATTTGGGAGCATTACAGTCAAAACTGGCAGGTGGATTGGCAGTATAATAAGGATGACCCAAAAAACTTGTACCGCCCTTGGGGATTCCAGCCGGGACACTTAACCGAGTGGGCTAAGTTATTGCTACTGATTTATCGCCACCAAGCTCAGCCTTGGCTGATGATCCGGGCTGAAGCGTTATTTAATGCGGCGTGGACCAAAGCATGGGATAAAGATCGCGGCGGTTTATATTATGGCTTTGATCCGCAAGGGAATATTTGCGACGACGATAAATATTTTTGGGTACAAGCGGAATCAATGGTGGCGGCCGCTCTGTTAGCTAAAACCACGGGTAAGGAAGTGTATTGGCAATGTTATGATCAGTTATGGCAGTACTGTTGGACCCACTTCTGCAATCAGCAGCATCAGCCTTGGTGGCGTTTACTGAGTGCCGATAATCAAGTGCTAGACCCAACTATCGCCCGGCCCGGTGCCAAAATTGACTACCATACCATTGGCGCTTGCTTAGAAATTTTGCATGTTTTAACTAGCGAGTAGGAGCAGAAGCCATGCTGCGATAAAGTCTCACGCTATCGATATGGTGAGGCTTTATCTTGTTATTTTGGGCCGGTGATTATTGGTAAAGGTATTTGGTAAAGATAATATTACTGACTCCTTTAATCCCCGCTTCTTGTACTAATAGCTTGTTTACCTCTTGTAGGCAGGCATCTCGAATTTCATTTCGACCGGTTAACGATTTAATTTTTTGCTCATCTTGACGACCAAAAATTTCGATCATGGCATCGCGCAGTAAGGGGTCATGGTGTTCGATAGCGGCTAAATCACTGGCGTGTTCGAGTTGGAATTCTACCGCCACACGTACATAGCCGATACGCTTGCCGGGTTTGATATAGTTAGTGATAATGTCAGGCTCAAAGGCGTAGTAGGCAATGCCATCACTCTTCTTGGCTTCTTCTTCAGCTAAGCTGGGGGCGCTCAAAAAAAGTAATACCAATAAGGAGATGAGTCCTTTTTTCATTATTAGATCCCAGTAGATATTTATAAAACAAATAGATGGCAGCAGTTTAGGGTAAAGTATTGCCGCTGTTAAGTATTAGCATAGAAGAATTTAGTTTCACGGGTTACAATTTGTTGTCATTACTGACAGATATTTTGATTTTGCCCTTATTTTATCAAGCGCGACAAGGATGCCTTTTGCCTGCACTATCTCATTTCCAGCATTTTCAACAGGCTTTTCCTTTAGGAGTGGATGCGAGCTGGCAGGTTGTTGAGCATCACCCTGAATTAGGCGGTAGCTTGCATTCTTGGTTAACTGACACCGGTTCGTTAACTGAGCGGCTAGTGGCCAGTTGTCAGCAATTTAGTGTGCGCTTGATCGGTCAAGACTTTTTACCTGTGAGTGAGGTAGAGCGACAAGCGTTAGCGGATTCAAAATACTTCAACCCTAGCGCTAACATTCAGTATTTAGTGCGAGAAGTGTTACTTTGTTGTGACCAACAGCCTTGGGTGTTTGCTCGTACTGTTATTCCTGCGTCGACTTTAACCGGAGAAGAGCGGCAATTGGCCGAGCTAGGCGAACAACCATTGGGCGCTACCTTGTTTAATGCAGCGAGCATGACACGGCAAAATTTAGTGGTGGCAGCATTTTCTAGTAGCACTCAGGTGTCACGCGTTGCTCAGCAAGGTTTTGATGACGCAGGCGTTACTACTCTTTGGGGGCGGCGTTCTTTATTTCATTTATCAAATAAACCTTTGCTGGTTCATGAAATTTTTTTACCTGCAGCGCAGGCTTATCAACAAAATGACTAAATCATGAGTATTTCCTTTCTTAGTGCTGAAAAACTTCAGTCTTATGCTCGGCTGACGCGCCTTGATCGTCCGATTGGCAGTTTATTATTATTATGGCCAACGGGTTGGGCGTTGTGGTCTGCTGCCCAGGGGATCCCAGATGGCTGGGTTCTAGCTGTATTTACACTTGGTGTATTTTTAATGCGCTCTGCAGGTTGTGTGATTAACGATTTCGCCGACCGTAAAGTGGACGGTCATGTGAGCCGAACTCAACATCGACCGATGCCGTCGGGCTTAGTCACCAGTAAAGAAGCCCTTACTTTGTTTGGTTTACTTGCTTTAACTGCCTTTGCGCTGGTACTTACGCTAAATACGAAAACGATATTGTTGTCGTTTGCGGCATTAACTTTGGCCTTTTGTTATCCGTTTATGAAGCGTTTCACTCACCTGCCACAATTGGTGCTGGGGTTAGCATTTAGCTGGGCGATTCCGATGGCTTATGCCGCGCAAACTAACGCTTTACCGGCTGAGCTTTGGTTGTTGTTTTTAGCCAATGTGACTTGGACCATTGCCTACGACACTATGTATGCCATGGTGGATCGGGAGGATGATTTAAAAATTGGCATTAAATCGACAGCGATCTTATTTGGTCGTTTCGACAAATTGATAACAGGATTGCTGCAAGTATCCACCTTGTTATTGCTGCTGGTTTTTGCACTTGTTACCCAAGCAGGAGCGAGTTTTTATTGGGGCTTGTTGGTAGCAGCGGCTTTGTTTGCCTATCAGCAACGTTTGATAAGTGGTCGCCAAGGGCCAGATTGCTTTCGCGCATTTTTAAACAACAATTACGTTGGCCTAGCTATTTTTGTCGGCATTGTGGTGGATTGGTTGCTGCGCTAATGTTGTCGTGGGTATCGGCTTAGTGCTGCAGATACGAAATTGAATCTCTTCATAAAATTTATGCTCTGGATAAGCAAGGGGGATAGGAATATATTCACGGTATTTTGGTCGTTGAATATATCCCTCGGCTGAGCCAGATTTCTATCAAACTAGTGGCATGGATCAGTTTGATCTTGATTGGCAATGGTGTCCTCTATCGTGCTCAACACTTCATCTGATAATAGGTTGCGAGTGAGCTGGTGTAGCTGATGCAAGGCTGGTTTATTTACCTGATCTTGGTGATCAATATATTGCTGCGATTGCAGCTGCTCGATAAATATTTGTAACACCTTTACATCGAAAAACTCGGGGGCACGAATGCCGTGCAGCTGAGCTAAGCGCTCTGCTATTTGCGTGCTTTGCTGCGCTAAGGTTTTCAATTCAACGGGTTGATCGCGTTGCAACAGTGTTAGCACGATATGATAGCGTTGAATGGTCTCATCGATAATGTTAGCGAGTAAACGGATCTGCGTTTTGTGCTGATTGACACTGAAGTAGCGTTCGGTATTTGCATTCATTTCACATTCCAACCAGCCTTGTTGCACTAAGTGCGCTAAATATTTCTGGCCTTGCTGCCACATTTCGTCTGCATCCCATGGTAGGAATAGCTCTGCTTTGATCAAAGGGTAGAGTTGTTTTAGGTCGCTTTCTAGCTGCTCTAATGTGGTGCCTTCATCATGTTGCACTAAGCTGGCAATCAGTGCCGGCAGGGCAAATAAATGAATAATATTATTTCGATAGAAGGTGAGCAGCATACTTTGATCGGGCTCAATACTAATGATTTCACCTAAACAATCCTGATAAACGCGGAACTTATCCATGCTGAGTGCTGCTTGTAATACCGACTCAGCATTCCCTTGTGGCAGGCTGACAAGCGGGCTGAATTCAACGTTGTTCAACAAAGATAAGTAGCTGGTTAGTTGCGTCAATAGCTGCTCGCGGCTTAGGGTATGTCTTTTACTGGCTAATAAAACTAAGCTACATAATGGCAATGCATTGACCGCGGCGGCGCGGTTAATTCCGGTCATGACTTCACGTCCGAGCTGATTAATGGTTGCGGGAAACAACGCGGACTCGGTGAGGTTATTCTCACCTCGCCAGTCTTGATGGGCGCGATCTAAAAACTGGTTAAGTAAAATCGGCTCGCCAAAGTTAACAAAGCCTTGGCCAAAATTACGCAACTTGTTGGTAATTGATAGCACCTGCCAGAACGATTCTTTTTGTTTTTTCTGCCCTTGCAGCTCTTTCATGTAAGTACTTACTTCCATGACATGGTCGTAACCTAAACAAACTGGGATCAAGGCAATCGGGCGATTAGGTGTGTTTTGCATCGCTTCGATCGTCATGCCCAGCATGCCCGTTTTGGCGGGTAACAATCGCCCTGTGCGGCTACGACCACCTTCGGTAAAGAACTCTAGTGAGTATCCCTTGCTGAATAGGTAACTTAAGTAAGCCTTAAATACGCTGGCATACAAAGGATTGCCTTTAAAAGTACGGCGGATAAAAAATGCGCCGCCACGGCGAAATATAGGCCCTGCAGGGAAAAAGTTTAAGTTCACGCCGGCAGCAATATGAGGCGGCGTCATGCCTTGCTGGTAAATAATTGACGACAGCAGTAGATAATCCATATGGCTACGATGGCAAGGTAAAAAGACAATCTCATAGCCTTTGTGCGCCAAGTTGCGCACGGTTTCGGCGTTGTTGACCATTATGCCTTGGTAAATTCTGTTCCATACCCAAGTGAGTACTTTGTCACCGAGCCGGACGAGTGGGTAGGAAAAATCTGATGCTATTTCATCAAGGTAGCGGGTGGCTTTCTTTTCGGCTTCAGCAAGAGAGATATTTTGCTCTTGGCTCGCTTTGACGATGGCTTGATGGATCACATCGGAGGCGAGTAAATCTTGGCGCATTTTGTTTCGTTGTGGCAATTTAGGCCCCTTGGCTGCCAGCTTCTGCCTTGTAAAATGGGTGTAAGCTATTTTTTCTAGCTTAGTGGCCAAGTTGGGATCATCGCCATAGTCGCGGTATAAACGCTGTAATGAAAGAGGCTTGCTAAAACGGATTAAGCTATCACGACCACGAAACAAAATAGTGAAGGCCTTATTTATCCAATTTGGTGAGCTAGCACGTAAAATAGAAAACCAAGGTTTGTGGCCTTCATAGCCAGGTGCGCGGCCCCAAAACAGAGTGACGGGCACTAGTTGTACGTCAATATCATCGTTGTTTTGATGTAGGTCGAGTAAGATTTTGAATTGGTCTTCATAAGCTTTGCGCGGCGTTTTAGAGAACAAGCGCTTGGGTTTATTTAAGCAAACATAACGGTTAATGTTTTGTTGGTTGATGGCTAACGGTGTTAGAGGGTCGGGCAAATTGAGCTTTTGGCAAGTTCGCTGCAGTGTCAGCAAGTCACTGGAAGAGAGGGTTTTCAATGCGTAAACAATGGGTTTATCTACATCTATTTGCAAGTCAGTTTGCGGGCAGCTAGGCACGGTTTTACTGGCAACCAGGTGCTTTAGAAAAAAGCGTTGTAAAAAATTCATCGAATGCCCTTAGCCTTAATTGCTGATTAATAGATAAATTGTTAGCACCTGTCGCTTGCTTGTCATATCTTATGGCCAAGCTACGCGAGTTAGATGGCGCTAAAATACACTAAAAGTAGCGGCAATTTATGAAAAAAAGGACATAAAAATGGAAAAAAATACCGGGTTAAAGCGAATTTTTATGGCAGGTATTTATTCTCTTCAGGGTTTTCAGCATGCTTTTAAACATGAGGCGGCATTTCGCCAAGAGTTGTTGTTAGCAGTGATATTTATTCCCCTTGCTTGTTGGTTGGATGTTGAACAAGTAGAGCGTATTTTAATGATTGCTTGTTTGCTGCTGGTGATCATTGTGGAATTGTTAAACTCAGCGGTTGAAGCTGTGGTTGACCGCGTTGGTTTAGAAAAGCACGAGCTAGCGGGACGTGCTAAAGACTTAGGCTCCGCAGCGGTGTTTGTGGCGTTAACGCTTACAGTATATGTATGGGCTGATATTTTACTGTTTTAATTATTGTATGTTGTTGATTTAACAATGGCTTTTCATTAATTCATTTTTAAAGCTCCAGGTCTGACCTATTGCCAGCCTGCTTTGACTACACTTGACGAGTACTTTATTGCTTCGGAGTCTCGTCATGCCACCTTCGCTTACCATTGTTATCCCCACTCATAATCGGCCCCAATTGTTACCTCAGGCTGTCGAAAGTGCTATTGGTAGCTACGCATCGCCAAGTGAAATTCTAGTTATTGATGATGCTTCAGAGCCCGCAGTAAATGAGGTGGCATTACAACAGCGCCTTGGCTCGCAGGTGAAAGTTCATCGCAATGAAACCAGTATTGGTATTTATCGCGTGCGTCAAAAAGGCTGTGAATTGGCATCAGGGCAGTACATTTACCAATTAGATGATGATGATCGTTTAGCTGCTGGTTCACTCGATATAGCAATGGCGGCCCTAAGAGCGCATAAACTGGATTTGTTGTATCTGAACGTAACAGGTTTTGGTGAGCGTGGTGACTACTTCAATCGTAATCAAGGGGTGGCACTTGAACGTTTTATGGCGCTAGCACAGCCAATGGAGCTGGCTCCTGAACTAGATTATTTAACAAATGCTTGCTCTGCATTGTTACAATTAGCCCCTTCCGCATTACAGCATCCGTTAGCTAAAAAACAACTGTGGTTAGAGGTCAACCATGTTCGAAACTTAGCGCACCAAGCAGCTTATGATGGTCGCGATACGATTGACTGTGCGCGCGAAGCTCGTTTGTTAGATGAGCTTAATGATTGTGAATTTGCTTTGTACGCTAGCTGTTTAGTAAAACTTGGGTTCCATCGGGCTCGGTCTTATCTCGCGCGGTGTGAAGGCCAGCGGTATTTTTCGAGTGGGCAGTCTAATCATCAACAACTTGAAGCCAATTTAATGCTTAAGAAGCGTTTTTATGGGATTTGTTGCAAGTTGTCGAGCCTCAAAGATGTCAGAAAACAAGCTAAGTCAGCATTAGCCCAAGTCTATTTTAATGCAGCTTGGGATGCTCTAAAGCAGCATGGAGACAAAAGTGCAGCATTTAACTATTTACTGTTAAGTGCTCAATTGGTACCACAGCTAAAGGTGTTTAAATTTGCCTTAACTATTTTTTGGTCGCCTAAACGCCGTAACAAAGCCAGGTTTTATGGTTAGTCGCTAAAAGAGCTCAGCACCGAATTACAAGGTAGGCTTGCCCGCTTTGATTTAACTGTATATACTCACAGTTAACTGTATATAAAAACAGGCTGTAATCATGAAACCATTAACACCGCGCCAAGCAGAAATTCTGGAATTAATTAAAGATAACATTGCCGATACTGGGCTGCCGCCAACGCGAGCGGAAATAGCCAAACAGTTAGGCTTTAAAAGTGCTAACTCAGCTGAAGAGCATTTGAAGGCCTTGGCCAAAAAAGGCGTGATTGAAATGATGCCTGGAACCTCTCGTGGTATTCGTTTGGTAGAAGCAGAGCCTGCTGCCAATGAAGATGAAGGGCTACCCCTTATTGGCCGAGTTGCTGCAGGTGAGCCCATATTGGCGCAAGAGCATGTTGAGTGTAATTACAAAGTGGATCCGAACTTATTTCACCCCAGTGCTGATTTCTTGTTACGCGTTAGTGGTATGAGTATGAAAGACATTGGGATTATGGACGGTGATTTACTTGCAGTGCATAAAACCAAAGATGTGCACAACGGCCAAGTGATCGTGGCTCGGGTTGAAGATGAAGTAACAGTAAAACGTTTTCAGCGTGATGGACGACAAGTGCTGCTACACCCCGAAAATGAAGAGTTCAATACCATTAAGGTTGATTTAGCCAGTGAGCATTTCGATGTTGAAGGTATCGCAGTTGGCGTTATTCGCAACGCAGATTGGATGTAACCTGTTGTTACCTAGTTAACCCGAATTCAAGCCGCCTTATTCAAGGCGGTCATTTTTTACTTCTTCGCCTGTTTGCTTTTTTCTGATTAGCCCCCTTTACAATAAATTTTTCTTGCCAACATTGGACGACTCTCATTTTACTGCTACGCGCTTAATTCTTACCACAAAAAATTAACATAAATTTTACAAATGGTTAAAAGCTGCTTTACTTGTCTTAGGTGAACGTAGCGGGGAGCTTAGCTTTACCTACTTGGGGAAGAGGCCAACTTTGTTGGCCTCGACCGTTGGCGGTGACAGAGGAGAGGTCATGTGAGCCAGCTAGATCGTTCAATGTTTAAAATTCTATTGTTCATCCGCTCAGTTTGTAAATGTTGTTGCTTGGTTTTAATAGTGAGCTTTTCAAACTCATTGTTAGCCAAATCAATGCCGTTTAACTTAACTGAAGGCGTGACCGATATCAGTCAGCAAGTTTACGACTTGCACATGACTATTTTTATTATCTGCTGTGTGATTGGCCTAGTGGTTTTTGCTGCAATGTTTTGGGCTATCTTTAATCACCGTAAAGATAAAGGCGCGCAAGCGGCGCAATTTCATGAGAATACCAAAGTCGAAATTATTTGGACCGCCATCCCTTTTGCGATCCTGATTGGTATGGCGATCCCTGCCACGAAAACCTTAATTGCGATGGAAGACCCCAGTGATGCGGATTTAACCATTCAAGTGACGGGCTCACAGTGGAAGTGGCACTATAAATATTTTGGCCACGATGTTGAATACTATAGTTTACTGGCCAGCCGCCAAGATCAAATTCATAACCAAAAACAAAAGCGCGAAAACTACCTACTTGAAGTGGACTATCCATTGGTTTTGCCTGTTGGCCAAAAGGTGCGCTTTTTGGTGACTTCAGAAGATGTGATTCATTCTTGGTGGGTGCCTGCCTTTGCCGTGAAAAAAGACGCTAATCCCGGCTTTATTAATGAAGCGTGGACTCGGATTAATGAGCCCGGCATTTATCGCGGTCAATGTGCTGAGTTGTGCGGAAAAGATCATGGGTTTATGCCTATTGTGGTGATCGCGAAACCCGTTGAAGAGTTTGAAGTTTGGTTAGCTGAGCAAGAACAAAAAGCTGTAGCAGCCAAAGCCGAAGAGCAAGCCATGTTGGCCATGAGTATGGACATGGATGAAATGATGCAACTAGGTGAGCAAGTTTATAACAAGCATTGCGCCGCATGCCATCAAGCGAGTGGTGAAGGTTTGGCTGGCGTATTTCCCTCCCTTAAAGGTAGTCAAATTGCTACCCAAGACATGTTAGGCCACATCAACATTGTGGTGCATGGTAAGCCAGGCACCGCGATGCAAGCGTTTGGTAAACAATTAACGTTAAAAGAATTAGCTGCCGTGATTGGCTACGAGCGAAATGCTTGGGGAAACAATACCGGCGACGTGATCCAACCCGCGCAAGTAAAAGCGGTGATGCAGCAGAAGGACCTATAACATGAGTACAGGATCCGCTTCTAACCCGCTCGTTTCAGATGCCGACGAGCATATTCATGAAGGGCACGACCATAAGCCTAAGGGTTTTTTAGCACGTTGGGTTTACACCACAAACCATAAAGACATTGGCAGCTTGTATCTGCTGTTTAGCTTTGCCATGTTTTTGACTGGCGGTGCGATGGCGATGGTGATCCGTGCTGAGCTATTTCAACCTGGATTGCAATTGCTTGAGCCAAATTTCTTTAATCAAATGACCACAGTGCACGGTTTAATTATGGTGTTTGGTGCGGTAATGCCAGCTTTCGTTGGTTTAGCCAACTGGATGATCCCGGTGATGATAGGCGCGCCAGACATGGCATTGCCACGAATGAATAACTGGAGTTTTTGGATTTTACCTTTTGCCTTTAGCTTAATGCTAATGACCTTATTTATGGAAGGTGGCGGTCCCAATTTTGGTTGGACTTTTTATGCCCCATTATCGACCAAATACAGCCCTGATAGCACCGCGTTATTCGTGTTTGCGGTTCATTTGATGGGGATTAGCTCAATTATGGGGGCCATTAATGTCATTGTTACCATAGTCAACTTACGTGCGCCGGGCATGACTATGATGAAGTTACCGCTATTTGTTTGGACGTGGTTGATCACTGCTTTCTTGTTGATTGCAGTCATGCCTGTGTTGGCTGGAGTGGTGACCATGGTGCTGACAGATAAATATTTTGGTACCAGCTTTTTTGATGCCGCCGGCGGCGGCGATCCGGTGATGTTTCAGCATATTTTTTGGTTTTTTGGTCACCCTGAAGTGTACATTATGATTTTGCCGTCATTTGGCATCATCTCAGCCATTGTCCCTACTTTTTCACGTAAGCCTTTGTTTGGTTACGCTTCTATGGTGTATGCCACCGCGTCTATCGCGGGATTAAGCTTTTTAGTGTGGGCCCATCACATGTTTACCACTGGGATGCCGGTCGCTGCTGAACTGTTCTTTATGTATTGCACTATGCTGATTTCCATTCCGACTGGGGTGAAGGTATTTAACTGGGTTGCAACGATGTGGCGCGGCTCTCTCACCTTTGAAGTGCCAATGCTGTTTGCCATTGCTTTTATTGTGCTGTTTACCATCGGTGGTTTTTCTGGGTTGATGTTGGCGATCACGCCAGTGGATTTTCAATATCACGATACCTATTTTGTGGTGGCACATTTTCATTATGTTTTAGTGTCGGGCGCGATTTTTTCCATTATGGCCGCGAGTTATTACTGGCTACCGAAATGGACGGGTTATATGTATGACGAAGGGTTAGCTAAGTGGCATTTTTGGTGCTCGTTAATTTCAGTCAATGTGCTGTTTTTCCCGATGCACTTTCTAGGCTTAGCGGGTATGCCAAGACGGATCCCCGATTATGCACTGCAGTTTGCTAATGTGAATGCGGTGGTTAGTCTCGGTGGCTTTGCCTTTGGTTTATCGCAACTGATTTTCTTAGTGGTGGTGATTAAGTGTATGCGTGGCAAAGGTGAGCGCGCCGCCGCCAAACCTTGGGAAGGCGCTGAAGGTTTAGAGTGGGAAATGCCTTCTCCTGCGCCTTATCATACTCATACCACACCACCTGAGATTAAATAACATGGCCAGCTCACGGCGTTTAGTTGGTGGATTATGCCTTGTCGTTTTTGGCATGTTTGGTTTTGGCTTTGCGTTGGTGCCTTTGTATCAGGTGTTTTGTGATTTAACTGGGCTGAACGGTAAAACCAGTAATATTGTGAATGCGCAAGCTCAAAGTAGCCAAGGCGTTGATCTTGAACGTATTGTCACAGTCGAGTTTGTCACTTACATCAGCAAGGGTATGCAATGGCAGCTCACGCCTAAGGTTGAGCAATTAAAAGTTAATCCCGGTCAGATGTACGAAATGGAATTTATCGCCACGAATCTCAGCTCGAAGGACCAAGTTGGACAAGCGGTGCCTTCGGTATCACCTGGGCAAGGCGCTAATTATTTAAATAAGACCGAGTGTTTTTGCTTTAATCAGCAACCCCTTGCTGCGGGCGAGACTGCCACTTTGCCGCTGCGGTTTTTTGTCGATACCGAGTTGCCGCAAGATATCAGCACTCTTACCTTGTCTTATACCTTATACGAACTGCCTCAGCCGCAGCAAAAAGGCTAAAGGAGCACGGTTATGTCTAGCACTTCTTCTGAGCAACATTCCACTGAAAAAACCGAAGCTTATTATGTGCCAAGCCAAAGTATTTGGCCGATTGTTGGGGCGGTTGGGTTGTTTTTGATGGCGTTCGGGGCCGCGCGCTGGATTGGCGGTGGTGGCGACCAATATAGTTGGGTGCTTTTCCTCGGCAGTGTGGTCATTATTTTCATGCTGTTTGGTTGGTTTGGTAATGTCATTACTGAGTCGATGTCGGGTATGTACAGTGCACAAATGGACCGCTCATTTCGTCAAGGCATGAGTTGGTTTATCTTTTCAGAAATCATGTTCTTTTTGGCTTTTTTTGGGGCCTTATTTTATGCTCGTACGATTGCTGTACCGTGGTTGGGCGGAGCAGGGAATAATGCCATGACACATGAAGTGCTTTGGCCGCAGTTTCAAGCTCACTGGCCGCTGGTTACTACCCCCGGCGGCATTACAACGACGGCGATGCCTTGGCAAGGGTTGCCATTAGCCAATACAATTATTCTATTAATTTCTTCAGTTACTTTGCATTTTGCTCATATCAATTTAGAGCGAGGCCTGCGCACGCAAGTGAAATTAGGACTTGGCCTCACGGTGTTATTAGGCTGCATTTTCTTGTTTTTACAAGCAGAAGAATACATTCATGCGTACCAAGAAATGGGCCTTACTTTAAGCTCAGGTTTATACGGTAATACCTTCTTTTTACTCACTGGATTTCATGGCCTACACGTTACCTTAGGTACCATTATTTTGTTTGTGCTGTTTTGTCGTGTACTCAAGGGGCACTTTACTCCGGCGCAGCATTTTGGCTTTCAGGCGGGCAGTTGGTATTGGCATTTTGTCGATGTGGTTTGGCTGTGTTTATTTGTCTTTGTTTATATTCTTTAAATTAAACTTGGCTTATTGCCAAGGGGCTGGGTTTGGTGTGATCAGCCCTAATGCGATGGCAATGAAGATAATCAATAACACCAAGGCTGAGCCGAACAAACGACGACCTAGGTAGCGAGTTAGCAGACTTTTATCGGGCTGCTTTAACAAAGTAGGTAAGGCTAATGCGAGATTAATCAGTACCGCAAGTACCACGCCAATAATCACAATTTTTATCACCATAGGGAGCCTTATGCGCTGGAGAAGGATCTCTTTCTTAGTTTTAAACTTGGCTCTAATTGGCTTAATGATCAAGGCGGGGTTTTGGCAATTGGATCGCGCCACGCAAAAACAGGCTATTTTAGATCGCGGAGCACAAACGCAAGCCTTGGCTGATACAGATGCGTTATGGCAGCAAAGTGCCGAAGAACTGAGCTTAAAAACGGTTCAGCTGATTGGCGAGTTAGATGTTTCGAAAATATGGCTGCTGGATAACAAAGTGCACCAAGGCGAGGTGGGCTACGAAGTGTTACTGGCGCTAACGCCAAGTGATAGTGAAAAGCGTGATAAGCGCATTTTGGTTAATTTGGGTTGGGTCTCTGGTTTGGGTGATCGCCAGCGCTGGCCTGATTTATCTCGATTAGAAGCTTGGCAGGGCACGGTGGCGGTTGCTGGGTTGTTACATCAACCAAATTTGGGTTTTCAGTTAGGTGATGAGCCATTAAGCGATACTTGGCCGCAGCGGTTACAAGGGCTAGATATGGATAAGTTAGCTGTGTTTTATCAGCAGCAAGGCTGGTCTTTGTCACCGGCGGTGTTACGGGTCGGCCCTGATCAAGATATTGGTTTTGTTAAAGAATGGCCCTTAATCACCATGACGCCAGCGAAACATATAGGTTATGCCTGGCAATGGTTTTTAATGGCTTTAGTGTCTACTGGATTGTTTTTCTGGTTTTATCAGCGAGGTGGTTTATATGAGAAAAAATAAAACCTTACTGCTGTTGTTATTAGTGTTTGTATTGCCTTTTGGCGTGGCGAAACTAGTACTTAATCAGCACTGGTATCAGGCGGGAAAGCTTAATAAAGGCGAGTTTTTACCTGAGCAAGTGATGTTGTTAGTGAGTGATAATCGCCAATGGTTACTGCTACACCCGAAAACCGATCAAGAGGCAAACTTATTACCTAAGTTAATCAGCTCATTAGGGCGTGAACAGCATCGTGTGCGTAGTGTTTCTATGGCGCAGCTTAGTGAATCAGAGCAAGCTAAATTGAGTACCGACTATTGGTATATTTGTGACCCTACCGGGCTGGTGTTACTGCGTTATGTGATCCCATCGCAGCAGAGTGAGCAATTACAGGTGGCTAAGGCATTGCAAACGGACTTACGCAAGTTATTGAAAATGTCTCGAGTGGGTTAAACGTTAGGCGAGAAGCATGGATGAGGGTGATTGATGGCCATTTTTAAGTTGAAATATCTTTCTATTATCGCGCTAGTGCTGGCTTTTTTGGTGGTTGGTATGGGCGCTTATACGCGTTTAACGGAAGCGGGTTTAGGTTGTCCTGATTGGCCCGGCTGCTATGGCCACCATAGTGTGCCTAATTCACCTGACGAAATAGCAAAGGCCGCTGCGGCTTTTCCTGACGTTCCCCTTGAGCCCCATAAAGCATGGAATGAAATGATCCATCGTTATTTAGCGGGAAGTTTAGGGTTACTCATCTTTGCTTTTGCATTACATGCCCTTTTTAGTCGGGTGGATCGCTTATTGTGTGTGAGCTTGTTATTGGCCGTTATTTTTCAAGCTGCGCTAGGGATGTGGACTGTGACCATGAATTTGATGCCTTTAATAGTGATGGGGCATTTGCTCGGTGGTTTCTTTATTCTGGCGTTGTTGTTTCTCTTCACCATTAAACAGTGGCCGATGCCAAGGACGAAAATTCAATGGCGGCAGGGCTTGTCTCGCTTTGCTTGGATAGGATTGGCCGTTCTTCTGTGTCAAATCGCTTTAGGTGGTTGGACTTCATCAAATTATGCGGCTGTGGTGTGCACGCAATTACCGCTATGTGAAGGCAACTGGTGGCAAAACTATAACCTAGCTGCTGCGCTTCACGTTCCAGAAGCTGACACTTATCAATATGGGGTATTAGATTATGGTGCGCGCACTACTATCCATGTTAGTCACCGCATTTGGGCGGCGGTGACCGCGCTGTGTTTAGTTGCGCTGGCCATTACTTGGCTATTACGTAGTCGAGACAGTTTAAGTCGAGGCTTGGCTTGGGGACTATTAGTGGCGGTGAGTGTTCAGTTTGCCTTAGGGATTAGTAATGTGGTGTTGCAATTACCTATTGCTATTGCGGTGGCACATAATTTAGTGGCGGCGTGTTTAGTGTTATTACTGGTGAGCTTGTTACTGCGCTTGTATCAAGCCAAGCAAGAGCAAGGAGGTCGACATGGCTAAATTATTAAGTGTTTCCGGTGCGTTAGACACATCTGTGAGCAGTACCTGGCGCAGCTATTATCAGCTAACGAAGCCAAAGGTTATTTATTTGTTGATGCTGACTGCGTTGGTGGGAATGTGTTTGGCTGTTGAAAGTTGGCTTCCTCCGCTGCAGGCGACTTTTTCACTACTGGGTATAGGTTTAGTTTGTGCGTCTGCTGCGGCGATTAATCAGATTTTAGATCGCAACATCGATGACAAAATGGCGCGCACTCAAGGTCGGCCTTTACCTAAGGGGCGCGTGTCGGTGCTTAATGCGAGTCTGTTCGCGGGTATATTAGCGCTAATGGGTTTTGTCATGCTGCTACTGGCCGCCAATTTATTAACAGCTATTTTAACCTTTGCTAGCATGTTAGGTTATGCGGTGGTCTATACCTTATTTTTAAAACGCGCCACACCGCAAAATATCGTGATAGGTGGTTTAGCGGGGGCAATGCCGCCATTATTGGGCTGGACAGCCATGACAGGGCAGTTTGATGGCAATGCGCTGTTGTTGGTGATGATTATTTTTACTTGGACACCGCCCCATTTTTGGGCGTTAGCTATTCATCGTCGTGATGATTATGCCAAAGCTAATATTCCTATGTTGCCGGTCACTCATGGCGTTGAATTTACCAAAACCTGCGTGTTGCTTTATACCTTGTTACTTTGTGCCGTTGCGCTATTACCTTGTTTAACTGGGTTGTCGTCATGGCTTTATGGGGTGGTAGTGATGGGGCTTAATCTGCGCTTTATGCAGCATGCTTGGCGATTAAAATTTAAGCCACAGCCCAATAGTGCAATAAATACCTTTAAATTTTCGATTGTTCACCTCATGATCCTGTTTTTAGCTTTGTTGTTGGATCATTGGTTGTTATGAAATCTAAATCATCATGGATATTGATTGCGCTGCTAGCCTTGCTGGCTGGAAGCTGGGCAGGGGTACAAATTATTAATCGCGCACCTGCAGTGAAAGCGGTGTATTACCAGCCGGCTAAGGTGTTAGCGGACTTTACTTTAGTGCGGGACCAAAGTGAGTTTACCAAAAAAGATTTACTCGGGCGTTGGAGTCTAGTGTTTATTGGCTATACCTTTTGCCCTGATATTTGTCCAACGACTCTCGCCGACTTAAATCGTATTTACCCTCAGCTTAAGGCTAACCCGGCAAAGGCTGATGTGCAGGTGGTGTTTTTATCGGTTGACCCTAACCGTGATACGCCAAAAAATTTGACCGAATATACTCACTATTTTAATGATGAGTTTGTTGGTGTAACAGCTGCTCATAAAGTGTTGTTTCCACTGACTCGTGCGCTAGGGATGGTTTATAGCATCGTCGAAGAGGGCACAGAAGGAGCGTATTTAGTTGATCACAGTGCATCGATTGCGTTACTTAATCCAGAAGGAGAGTTACAGGCGGTATTTCGGCCAGAGTTTGAGCCTGGTAGCATACCTGCTGTTGATATGGATCAGTTAGTGTCTGACTTTTATGTTATTTCTGACCGTTAGTTTAAGCAACCGTTCTTAATGTTAACGCTAGCAATAGTGATGCTTACTCAGAGGTTTTATCCTTCTCTGGCCTAGGCCATTTAGTTTGAACATATTTTGTTAGATCTATCAATATAGTCTAATATCGATTTAGGCGGTTAATTATACATCTTTGTTATTTTTAATTGATAGGTAGAGCAGCAACCCCTAGTTTGTTTCTTGGGTTTTGTTTTTCATCTAAGTCTAAGGTGAGCGAATGACTGAAAAGATCAGTTTGATGTTGGATACGCATTTTAATAGTTTTGTTGCGCGTCAAGTAGCGACAGGGCGTTATGCTTCTGAGAAAGATGTGATACTGGCAGGGCTAAAGGCATTAGAGCATGCTGAAGCAAAAGCCAATGCGCTGCGTTTTATGATGAATAATGGTTGTGAGAACGCCTTAATTGAATATTCATTTGAACAGTTGATTGCTGAATTTGACGATTTCGCTGCTTGATGGCGAGAAAGCGACACTCAGCAAGTTTTTTCTCTTCGATGCGTTTACCAGAGCCTGCTTTTACCTGCTTCATTCAAGTGAATGAAGCAGGTAATGTATTTTAAGGCACCTGAAATCTGCAATAGAATTTATTAAAGCTATTCCAACTCACTTTACGTTATTAACGGTTTAGTTTAACCGGGGTGATCATCGACACGGGGTTGAACTAGCATAGGCCCAAATTTTAATGTGAATATAGCGAAGGCAAAACACCATAAGCCACCAGCCAACCAAAGCAATTCATTCATCCATTGTGGCCAAAGTAAAACAGCAAAGGTGCGCACCAATGCTGCACTAGCGATGGCAAGAAAGGCCCAGGTCATATTCGGTCCTTGATAGATATTACGACCAGTATGGCCCATGGTAACCCGAGTGATCATAGCCAAAATAACCCCCGCAATACTGCCTATGGCGATTAAATGTAATGATACGTGCCAAAATCCCGGAAACAGATTAAGCCCCAGCACCAATAAACTAAGAGGAATAAAGGCATAGCCTAAATGTAATGACCACAGTAGGGGCTCGTGTAAGGTTTTAAGGCCTTGCCAGCGATATAGACGAATAAATTGAAAGGTGGCGGCAAACACGAATAAGGGCGGCGACCAGAGAGCATTTAAGCTTGGTATAAAGCTTAAAATAAAAAGCACAATGAATGGAATGTTCGCCGCGCTTTCTAGCCAAAAAAAGCTTCTGGGTTTGTCTATGCCTAGTTTTGTTGCGGTAAAGAAAGGAATCACTCGAGCACCCATGATTGATAATAATAAGGCAAACCACCAAATCATACTCTGCCACAGTGCTGAACTGGTAAATGACAATTGAAGCCCCAATATAGGTTGGCCGTTAATGCTGATGTAACTTAATGCATTAACCACTAAAGCAAGTAGCAACAGCGGCACGAAAAATAGGTTTTTCCAGCGTTTCATTTTTATCACACGTTTAGCTACTGCAATGGCGCAACTTAAGATAAATAGAGACTCAATGATTAAGATGATAATCAATGGTGTCGGGGTCCAAAATAATAGCCGCGGTAACAGCCATAGACTAAACAAACCCGCTAAAGCCCAACTGTGCGTACCTCGGATCCCAGTCCAGTTTTGCACCGCCGTTAATACAAAGCCCATCACTATCGCCATGGCAAAACCAAATAATAGTTCATGAACGTGCCACCATAGGGCGGGGACTACGAGTAGATCGGGTTGACCATGACTACGCAGCCATAGCCACACAGGAATACATAAAATTGCGTATAAGCTGGCAAATAGAAAGAATGGCCGAAAGCCAAGTCGAAATATTGGTAGTACTCTGTCTTCTTTCGCTCTATCGACAATATTAAGCATCAGGGCTCCTTGAATTATGAGATATGTTCTTGATGATAATCTGTACTCCCACCGCGATGCTTGCTTTACGTTAATAAGCGGCTAATTAAATACAATTTTACCCTTTATAGGTAGTGTTTAGCGGATGGTTTGTTACACTTCGCGCGAATTGTTCAAGGTGTAAAATGATGAAATCCCCCGTCTGGTTATCTGATCCTAGTTATCGTAAGCGTTTGTTTGCACTGGCGTTGCCGATGATGCTGTCAAATGTCACTGTTCCTCTGTTGGGCTTGGTGGATGCCGCTGTGCTAGGTCATCTCGATCATAGTTACTACCTAGCTGGCGTTTCGGTAGGGGCAATGCTGATCACCTTGGCATTTTGGTTGCTGGGTTTTTTACGCATGTCGACAACGGGGCTGGTGGCACAGGCTTTTGGGCGTAACGATGCCATGGCGATCAAACAAGTACTGCTGCAATCTTTGGTGTTGGCTGGGGCTTTGTCCGTGTTATTGCTAGTGCTGCAAAGTGTTATCTTAAACTTAGGGCTAATGTTGGCGGCGCCAAGTGAGCAAGTGGCGTTTTATGCACAGCAGTATTTTTCCATTCGCATTTGGAGTGCACCGGCAGCGTTAGCGAATTATGTCATCTTAGGTTGGCTACTCGGGATGCAAAATGCACGGGCGCCAATGTGGTTATTAATCATCACTAACCTCGTTAATATTTTGCTCGATCTATGGTTTGTTTTAGGTTTAGGTTGGCAAGTGCAAGGTGCGGCGGCAGCGTCAGTCATAGCTGATTATTTTGGTTTTGGGCTGGGCTTATATTTTGTGTTTCACGCCATTAAGCCACATTGGCAGCCAGGTGATTTGTCAGCATTAATGAAAAAGATTTGGGTCAAGGTAAACTTTTTCCGTCTGATTGCTCTCAACCGAGATATTTTTTTACGTACCTTATGTGTGCAAATTTGTTTCTCATTTATGACCTTTTACGGCGCGCGTTTAGGTGATGATATTGTGGCTGCCAATGCAGTGTTACTAAACTTCTTACTTTTTATTTCTTTTGCCCTAGACGGTTTAGCTTATGCCATTGAAGCGCAGATAGGTAAAGCGGTGGGACGACGTGACTCCGTTGAATTTAAGCGCTGCGTCAATGTGACTTTCTTTTACGCGTTACTATTTGCCATGTTGTTAATGGTTATTTTCGCTCTGTTTGGTGCCCATATTATCGCTTTAATTACCGATATTCCCAGCATTCAAACAACTGCAAATAATTACCTTATTTGGTTGGTATTTATTCCATTGACCTCAGTTTGGTGTTTTATTTTAGATGGTATTTTCATTGGTGCGACTCAAGCCAAAGCAATGCGAAACAGTATGGTGTTTGCAACACTGTGCTGTTTTTTTCCAGTGTGGTGGTTGGCAAAAGACTTTGGCAATCACAGCTTATGGATGGCAATGAATGCCTTTATGCTAGGTCGCGGGCTAAGTCTAGGTTATCTCTATTGTAGAATGCAGCGTAATAATCGTTTTTGGTCATTTAATGATATAGGTTGATTGAAATATCACTGATCTCCGTTACACTTGTGGTGATATTAATTTGACCTTGAGTGAAACTGTGAATGCGCTGAGAAAATGGCTCGGTTTAACTGGGCTAGCGGCAATATTAATAGGCTGTGGTAGCAAAGATATTGCTTATTATGAGACACACGTTGATGAAGCAAAGGGAAAACTGGTTGAGTGTAGTTATAATAATTTCTCCGCCAGTATGATACCGAGCGAACTTACTGACTTAATCTTCCAAGATAAAGAGTGTGAAGCGGCGAGAACAGCACGTCTTGCCGAAAAGCGTATTAAGCAGCAACAGTTACAACAACGAGATGATGGCCAGCGTCGCAATGAATACGAACTTCAAAAAGCTCAATTATTAGCGATGAGTTACTTGGCCTTTACTGAAATTGAAAGTACTTGTGGTTGGGCTGATGTGAGTCTGATTTGTCAAGTGGCTCGTGATCTCCAAGACGATATGTTAGCCAACGAAGTAGCACGCCTGAAGCAAACTTATAGTGGGGTTGCGTTAGTTCAATTTAAAGCGGATGCGTGTCGTGGCGGCGCAACTTATGTTCAGGCTGCATGTAATGTGGCTGAAATTGCCCTTGGTCAGCAGCAAACCCAGCGCGTGTCCTATTATTTAGCCAATCAATCTGCATTTAAACAAGAGTACAACGCTTGTAGAATTGAGTTATTAGCTAATGATGCTGACGCCATTGCGCAATATATGAATGGCGACCATCGATGTGCACTTGTTGCTAAAGCTGCTAACCTGATAGGTTTACATGATTTTTCACAGCCGCTTTAACCGTCGTTAAGTTAAACTGCGCCTGGATAACCTAGTTGACGCCAGCCTTCATAAACAAATACCGACACCGCATTAGATAAATTCATTGAGCGACTATTGGGGCTCATTGGGATCCGCAGCTTTTGCTCAACGGGTAAGCTATCTAAAATTTCAGGTGGTAGGCCACGGGTTTCAGGGCCAAATAATAAAATATCACCATCTTTAAACTCACTATCACTATGAAAAGTTGTGGTTTTGGTGGTGCATGCAAACAGGCGTTTGTTGCCAACATAAGCTAGAAAATCTTCGTAATTGGCATGACGTGTAACATGAGTCATCTCATGATAATCAAGACCAGCACGGCGAACCTTTTTATCATCAAGATCAAATCCCAGCGGCTCTATTAGGTGCAATTTACAGCCAGTGTTGGCGCATAAACGAATGATATTTCCAGTATTCGGCGGGATTTCTGGTTGGTACAGGGCGACTTCTAACATGATGGTTACTCAATCAAGAACGAAACCGCAAGCATATCAAATAAATTCTACTTTTGCGGTATGATAGCGGCTGGTATTTACTGGTGGGATAGATATGAAAGACTTTAAATGGGTAGCACCGATTGTTATTTTAGTGAGTGCACTACCAATTACCTTGAATTTTGTGATTAATGGCTATTTTGAAAAACTAGATAATAAGCTAGCGGCCGAGAAGAAGCAGCGTGAAATTGCGCAGTACTATGAAAAAAAGGCGCGTATTGAATCGCGCCGTTTTGCGGAAAATATGTTTCCCGGCCTGGTTACACCTGGTTTGCTCCATCTTGAGAGCGTTAACTAACCAAATGCATTGACTATCGGGGTTTTTAACCGAACAGTAGCCAAATGATAGTGCCCACCACCATAAGCTTAATTTTGGTTTTCCAGGAAGCCTTGTAGATCATTTGTGCCAAAGCAATCGGCATAAATAGTCCAATGAAAATATAATCTTTAGTGCTTAATTTAGTATCTTCTTCTGCTTCGGATTGTGGGTTTTGTTCTGGCGCACTTTCTGCGTATTCTTGCTCCACTGGGCCGGTGACTTTTCTCGCTTGTTTTTGCGCCGCTTGTTGCTTTGGTGTCAACTCGAGTACTGGTTCGGGTTTTTCTGCTGGTTGCCACCAGTTTTCTCTTGGTGCTTCACCTAAGCCTGCCTTCACGCGCATCAAGCGTTTATTTAACTGAGTCACCTTGCTGGAGCGCGTTTTAACGCCATATTTTCGTTTAATATGTACTAATTGCTTTTGTAACGGGATGCCTTTTTGAGCGTCCAGCATGGCAACAAAGTTGGCGTAGCCTTCTAAGCTAGGAAACAATGCCCCTGGGCCCCATGATTTACCCTCGGGCCCGTATAAGTCTATTTGGTGTAAAATGGCGCGAAAGCGTTTTAGAGTTTTGCGATCCACCGATGCTTTTTCATTAACCACGACACCAGTGACTTCCTGTTTTTGATGGCGGCGCATGACCTTAGTTTTATCTGGATGTAATAAAAACCCTTCACTTGTAACAATTTGTTTTACTCGCCATAGCAAAGACTGCACTTTATTTGGTTCGTCGCTGGAAAAACTGAGATCGTCGGCATATCGGGTATAGGCAAAGCCTAGTTTTTCTGCCATACCTGCTAGTCTAGCGTCCAAACGTCGGCACAAAATATTAGTGATGGCGGGGCTACAAGGCGCGCCTTGTGGCAAAGTTCTTGGCCCTTGGTCAATATGCCAAACTTGGCCGTCCATCGCCACCGCCTCGGTGTCCGGCTCGGTGGCCAATAAGGCAAACAGGGTGGCCAACTCTTCGCTGTATCCTTGTTTGCAAAATAGTCCCTTCACTCGAGCGTAACTGATACTAGGGAAAAAGTCTTTCAGGTCAAAGTTGACGACTACACCTTTGTTTATATGTGGTTGGGCATTGCTAAGTATGCTGCGCCCAGGTACAAAACCATGCGCGGCAGAGTGTAACTTGACGGGGGCGAGTACATTCTCTAGTAGCCAATATTGCGCTCGTTTTAGCCTAGGCATGGGGGCTGAAATATGCCGTTTACCACCTGTTTTCTTTTCAATGGCAAACTTTTTATAGTGGCTGGTTTGCGATACCTCTTTCTGGTAGCACAGAAACCTTAGCTCTCCGATACTGATACCCATTCCTTGGGCTAATGCTTGACTATCAGCAAAATAGGGCAGGCCTTGACTGGTTAATTTACTCTTATCGCTGATTTTTTCGCTTAAGCCCGCAGAAAATTTTTCACCCAAATAAGTAATTTCTTTTTGTTGTTTTTGATACCAATTGAGGGCATTTTCATAGCGAGTTTTATTTCTTGTCTGGCGCACTTGTTCGCGCTTTTCTAAC
This sequence comes from Motilimonas sp. 1_MG-2023, assembly GCF_030547455.1. Taxonomy (NCBI): domain Bacteria; kingdom Pseudomonadati; phylum Pseudomonadota; class Gammaproteobacteria; order Alteromonadales; genus Motilimonas; species Motilimonas sp. 1_MG-2023. The sequence goes on from NZ_JAUOPX010000005.1 coordinate 29,570, forward strand.
GCGGCTTTTTTACGCTCTTGGTGTAGGTACGCCAGCGCTTTTTCTGGATCACTATATAATTCATCCTGTGAACTTAACTCTCTCAGCTGAGCCATTAACTGAGCGCGTTTTTCAACAAATTCCTGAGTTAAATTGGGCTGTTCTTCGTCATTACGCCAAAAGCCTAAGCGTTTCATTTCGTCAAGTATGTATTCTTCTTTACTCGACTTTCGTATTTTATCGTAAATTTCTTGGCGGGTTAATTTTGTGCTTGATTCAGACATTACAAAAGCCTCCGGCGCGACCAATTTGGCTTAAGCGCTGGGTAAAAACATAAATAAGAAGCATTGATAAGAAGGGAAATAGCAACGCGGTGAAAGTTTCCTTCGAAGAGTTCTCAGTGCTAAGGCAATCAACTCGATGCCGTACGCCCCCTATATCACTCATTGGCTTCTTTGAAGCCATACTGCAATAGTGATATAGGGGGCTGTACGGCCCAGTTAAGATTGCATTAGCTACGCGTGGGTAGTCTTTGTGCCAGAATGGCGAAACACCATTCGAGATGCAAGGTTCTACAACCGCGTTGCTATGTAAATTGATTATATCTTTCAATTGTTTATCAATACAATATAATCTTGTGATCCAGTGCATGCTTTGCATATCAAAGGCTCCCATTCGACGTTTGCTGTCTAAGGGCTAGCATATGTTCACAGGGACCTTGGCGTAGTTTATTGCGATGCCAAAAGTGACAGTTACATTGGCCATCAACCAGTCTGTGATCTAAGTCGAGAGAAATAAAACTTTGGTGCTCGACCGCATTATCTAACACCTGACCGGCGATGTAGCGGCCGTTCTCGTTGAATTGGTCTTTCTGGATACTCACTAGGCCCGCATTAACAAAATTCAACGCTTTTTCTTCCCGCTCATTGTTAAATCTTAATTGCTCAAGTGGAATCGGCTCGTGGCATAAGTGGCGGATGCGGTAAACATCGAGCTCCATATCGTAAAGCACCTGACCATGCTGGCTGTATTGCGCTAAGGCTGATTTCACGGTATTGAGATCTAAACCCAGTTGTAAGGCAAGGCGGTTAGCACTTTGCTGCTGGCTCTCAAATAAGGCTTGGTAGACCTTTGCGCTGGTTTGACTATCAACCTCTGCTCTACTTGCCAACAGGTCAAAGTTTGCCATTTTCGACCAATCGTTGGCGCTCCAACCTGATAACCCTAAGGTAAAGCTCATCCCCCCTAGATCGGCAATGTAAAAAGAAGGCATGCCATCACCTAATAGACAAACTTCGAAATGACTGGCGATGGGTAATAAACGCTCTAGAATATGTAGGCGTCTGCGCCCCCATACTCGGATACTTCTTGGTTCATCACCTTGATAAATGGAGCGTGGACAGAGTATTTCTTCCCCCCAAGGTTCCAATATTACTTTGATGGCTTGCCCCGGCGTCAATTCAAAGCGCATCGCTCTGGGGCCAACTCTTTCTTTTTTGGTGCGTAGTTTAAAGCAGATGTTGTACAAATCCATGGGTTGCATTTTAAGGCGTACCATAGGCAAGGTCATTGCTGAGCTAACTTGCAAAAAGCCTCTCACCCAAGAGTCGGGTAAGTCGATTTTTTTCTCAGCAAAATCTTGTTGACCAGACGTTGCTACTTTAAAGCCATCTGGATCTATTTTGAGTTGAGTGTCCCGGTAGTCGCGTATTTTTTGAAATTCGTTATACAGCCCCTCTGAATAGTCGATATTGGTGGTACCAAATTCAGTGTCACTGATGTTTTTAAATACCTCATAGCTGCAACTTAACTTGCCATAGCTGGACTCATCTTCAGAAAAACACTCAAAAAAAACTTGGTCAGGATGCACAGTGATCACTGGGTCTAACACATACCAAGCGTCGATGTCGTGCTTGTAAAGGTATTTAAAATATTGATTTTGAGCTTGGTAAAAAGGCGCCATGATTTTACTAGCCACTTTATTCATGGCCGCCAGCTCATCACGAACTTGGTTGAGTTGTTGTTTTACTTTGCCCTGCTTACTCACCAAATCAGCCAGTAGCGTTTGTTCTTGCTCGGTGAGCCAGCGCTGATATTCATCGCGATTTTTTGGTGTAAAGCGCATATCGGAAATCACCACTTGGTGCAGCGCAGACATGGCTTCACGGAACGCCAGCTTGTTTTTTAACTCGCCAACAAAAAATGTCGGCGGGCGTAGGGTGTCGGGTGAAAAAGACACTTGAGTATGTTGGCTATTGCTGGCTACCTGACTTGTGCCCATATAACGATAATTTACTTGCATTTTTTATCCTTAAACAGGCGAATTGGATGATGTGGTGACGGTATTACCAAGCACTGAGATAGGGAGTGCCAAGTTGGGGTCTATTTTTCTTAATTGCAGCATAGCTTTGAGCAGCACCGCTTTGTCTTTTTGTACTTGCGTCAACGATAAACGAGTGAAAAGCGTGGCGACCATATTTAATACCGCCGTCGAGCATTGCGCTTGCTGCTGCAAAAATGCCATTACTCTGTCTTTGGCCAAGCGTCCTCTGTTTACTCGGGTTAGCACACTGGTAAAGTAGGGCTGCAACTTGAGTAGGGTCGCCTCATCATTAGCGGCGTACTCGCTAAGTAAGTTGGTGACAAAAAGCTCTACGTTTTCACTCGGGTGCTGACTCAGTTTGATTAGGTAGTTTTTACCTTGGCTTTGCTCAAAAAAGGTCTGCAGTAGCTCTCGACCAAAAGTTTGAACCGATGGATTGTTGCTATCGCAGACGGTGACAATTAAATCTGGTGACCAATGGTTTTGGTCCATTTCATTGCGGCAAAATGCAAATATGAAGGCTTGTACTTCTGGCCAATTACTTTCCAATAGGCTTAGAAAGTCCCCTTGGCTAGTTAAAAGCAATGATTTGTGAACCGATAAGTAGTTAATACAATACTGACGTATTGCTTGAGTAGGGCTTTGTGCCAGTTGTAGCCATTGCTTTAAGTGGTATGGCCAAGGCGCTGAGTTTAAATCACGGCTGTTAAGAGCAGTGACGGCAAGTAATTGAGCTTGGCTTGATTTAGCATTGAGCAATAGCCAGAGTTGATCTGCTGTAATTGTCGCCAGTTGCGGTTGCAGATTAAGGGTTATAAAGTTCTTTAGTTCAAGCTGTTGCTCATCCCCTAACTGATTACTGGCTAATTTTTGCAATATACCCTCGAAGATAGCTGCGGCATTTTTATTATTAGCGATAATCAGTTTCAGCAATAACTCTAAAGCTACCTCGCGCTCTTCGGGTGCGCCAGTAAAGCTAAGTTCAAGTAAGTTATCCAGTTGTGCGATGAGTTCGTGCGCATTTTGCTTTTTAAGTAGCAATAGGGCTCTGGCTCTGACGCCTACGTTTTCCGATTGATGTAAAGCGGCTAGCAGCTCAGGTGGAATATCGACATAGGAAATCGGGTGCTCAACTAATAGGCGGCAAGCGAAAACTTGCTGCGCTTCATGTTTTGCCATTGCCAACGGTTTGAGTATCGTGAAATCAAGGTGCTGTATTCCTTTGTTCATGCAGCGGATCAGCACAATGGCAAGCCACTTGGCATGACGTCGAGTCAAAGCATCATAGGGCTCCAAGCGGGTGCACAGTGAACTTACTATTTCTGTCTGCTCTACTTGGTTGAAGTCGGTTGGCTGTAACGTCTCTGCCAGCCACAGGTTAAGTTCCGCTTGTTCAATCATTAATAATGAACAGAGAAAGTCGAGCTGTGTAAGAAGACTTGGCTGTTGTTTCAATGCTGCTAAGGCGAAATGTTGAGCCTCAGCCATATTGCAGCCGATTAAAGCCAGAATCAGCTTTGGCTCTAATGGTCTGGTCTTAATTAAACTGAAAGCAAACTGCTGGCACTCGGGATAAGGGCGATTCAGTAAAGTGATTAATAGGTCTGTGCTTAACTGCTCACCAAAAGCGTGATTGTCAGCTAAGGCGGTGCTGGCAAAGGCCAAAACTGGTTGACATGTACTATTTTGCAACAGGGTGAGTAGGGCGTCGGGGGCCTGATCCCATTGCTCAGGAAAGGCTTCCCCTCGTCCAGAGAATACTTGCTCGGGATGATAGCGCCAGCTTAAACCATTTTTGCTTTTACTAAAACTTGGATGATTGAGCCTGAGCAGGCCATTAAATGTTAAATATTGAGCAAATTCTTCATAGTGATTAACGGCGATTAATTGGCGTTGCCAGTTATCGTCATATTGAAAGATTTCAGACGTTTTCGCATTGTCACTATCGCTGTCATTAAATGCCAACAGAACTTGGGTGGCCATCACGACGAATGAGGGACTTTGGCTGATGCCCAACTGTTTGAGAACTCGCCAGCTGCGACGGCGTAGATAATTTCTTGTTGCCTTAGAGTAAGCTAAACGAGAGTTTGCTTTTTTAAGTTCTTCCTGGACATTAATACGACCATGGCGTGGATGGTAATAATAGCTCCAGTCTGCTGTAAAGTAATGCTTTTGCGTTTCAAAGCGATAGCTTAGTTGAGCAAATACGTCGGCATCTAATCTAAATTCAGACATTTTGAATAGGTAGCGCAGGCCCTTGAAGGTACCAGGCGCTAAGGGAATATCTTTTAACACACTCACTAGAGCGGAGTGAGTCGCACGGCAATATTGAGCTTGTAGGTAACAGTGTTTCAATAATGCGTTGGCATCGCCATGTTTGCTAGCTTGGTCCAATTCAATAGTTAAACTTTCGACGCTTTGTAGCAAAGGGTTATTAGCTACGCCAGCATCGCGTATTAAACTGAGGGCGGTGTTTTCGTCGCTTAAGGCGAGGCTCGCTTCAAGGGCTAAGGCGGCGAGATTTGGGTTTTTATGGCTTAAATAGGGGGTAATATTCGCTAGTTGGCTCTGATCGCCAATCCTGCCTATTGCCCACAGCAGGGAATAGTCTAGTTGCCAGTGATGACTACCAAGCAAAGTAACCAGATACTGAGCCACTTCACTGGATTGTTCTGGCGCTAAACGCCAAATTTGTCTGGCTTTTTGTTTAGGGTCTGACTCTTGCTGGATGCGCGAAAATAGGCTTGAAATGTGTTCTTGCTCTGTGACTTCGAGTCTCTCAAGTTGGTCGTGAGCGACAGCATCTTGGCGATGCACATAACCTTTATTGGTTTTTGATACCACCACACTACTATAGGTTTTTTCTGCTCTTTCGCGTTCAATAGGTAAGGGGGTTTTGGAGCCCTCTCGCAAGGTTTGTCCGCTACGGCCATAACGAAAATTCACTAAAAATCGGCGCTCAGAGGCGCTGTTTAGCTCTACTAAGTCGACTTCATAAACCTTATCAGAATTAGCTTGCTGGTAAACTAATCGGGCTTTTTTAATCAGCTTCATTATAATGACCTTGCTGCTAGAGAATCAAAACGAAGTCAAGATAGCATGTTTTTAAATGAATTTAATATTGAAAAACAGGGCTTTATTATCTAGTTCACAAATGTAGGAACTATCCAGCGGGGTGGAGGAACAAAATGCTAGCTGAGCTAAAACTAAGATGGGATAAAACATTGTCTGGTTATGGGGATGCTCTTTTGTTGGCAACTGGATTTGAGCGTCTGATCCAGCATTATCAAGAGCCGCACCGTTACTATCATAACTTAACTCATATTGACGCTTGTTTAACCCAACTTGAGCAAATCGAAAATCAACTCGATGATCCTTTAAGTCTGGCGCTAGCCATTTGGTTTCATGATGTTATTTATGACCCGCGCAAGAGTAATAATGAAGAAGCGAGTGCTGATTTAGCCTGTGCTTATTTGACTCAATGTGGCTGTGCGCAAGAGATAATTGCCAAGGTGCGCCATTTGATCTTATTAACGCAGCACCCCAGTCAGCCAGTAACGAAAGACGAAGAAATACTGATTGATGTCGATTTATCAATTTTAGGTGCCGAGCCTAAAGTGTATGATCAATATGAGCAGGCGATACGGCAGGAGTATCAGCATGTGCCAAGCATATTATATAAAATAGGCCGTAAAAAATTGCTGCGTTCTTTTTTGGCTCGGCCCCAAATATACCTTTCAGCATCATTCTATTGTGAGCGAGAACAAATCGCGCGAGCGAACCTGCAACGCGCGATAGATAATTTATAGCCAAGTTGAAATCTGCTTAACGGCCATATTTGGTTAGAGTGGTAAGCTTAAGGTCACTTTTAGCCCTGAGTTTACATTTTCCGCCATCACACTGCCGCCGTGTTTATGCATGGCATTGTCACAAATCGCCAGCCCTAAACCTGTGCCGCCTGATTCTCGATCGCGTGCTTGGGAAACTCGATAGAAGGGCCTGAATATCTGCCCTAGTTCTGTTTCGGGGACACCGGGGCCATCATCTTGAATACTGATTTCTAGCTTGTCTCGATGTTGGGTAATGGTTAGGTTAATGCTGGTGTCGGCATAGCTGATGGCGTTGCGGATCACGTTTTCAATGGCGCTGGATAAGAGCGCGGGGTACGCTTGTAACTCCAGTGCGGGCGGTGTGTCATAGGTAAAGGTTTTTCCTGTCTGTTCGGCCTCAAATTGGGCGTCGTCTAACAGCGCTTCTAATAAACTATCCAGTCGAATTGTTTGTATTTCCTGTGGCTGAAATTGACTACGTGACAAGCCTAATAGATCGCTGATCATTTGTTCGAGTCGGTCTGCCTCAATATCAATGCGGCCTAATTCACTTGACTCGCCCTGATGCTTGCGGGTGATCGCTAACGCCAAGCGTAAACGTGTTAAGGGTGAACGTAATTCATGGGAGATATCACTCAATAACCGCTGCTGACTTGAGATCATCGTTTTGAGAGATAACACCATACGATCCATGCTATTGGCGAGCTGGCCGATTTCGTCTCGACGCGATAGTTGGGGAATGCTGGTTTCCAATTCGCCTTTGGCAATTTTATGGGAAGCACTTTGTAACTGGCGTAGTGGCGATGTGAGGTGCCAAGCTAACAGTAAGCAAATAGGCGTACTGACCAGTAATGAGATAAAAATAAGTAAGCCGGGGTTGTCTAACAACCATCGCAGCATGATACGGTCACTTTGCCCACGCATGTTTTTATGGGCGTACAATAATAGCGGCTGGCCATTGTAAATAAATTGTACCGGACCCAATACAATACCGTCATGGCGTTGCCACATTTGTGGCCGAGTGATGCTCTCACTTTCGATAGCAAAGCGGCGTACAGCCTTGGGGGCTTCATTGTTGACAAAGCTTCCATCTTGTTCGAGAGCATAGAATTTAAAACCACTTTTATGACGAAAAGTTTTTAGTGCATAACCTAGTCCGCGCTCAGGATGACGACCTAAGCGAATAACTAAGTTTTGACTGGTTTTGTTTAACAGCTCAATGCCAAACGAATCTACGGGTTGTAAATGACTTTCATCGAGACGTGGCAACGTCACTAGGATGGCGACTAAAAGCAGGATCAGTAGCCAAAACCCAGCAAAAATTTTAAAAAATAAGCTGTTTATCGGTAGCGTCATATTAAGCCTCGCCGCCTTCTAGCCAGATATAGCCTCGCCCGCGCAGGGTGCGTACGCGATCTTGACCATCCAGGCGCTCAGGTAATTTGCGGCGTAAATTACTCAGGTGCATGTCAATACTGCGGTCAAAGGGCATCAGTTTTTTACCGAGCACTCGCTCGCTCAAATCGGCTTTAGATATCACTTGGCCAGGGTGCTCGATAAACTCTTGCAGCAGTAAAAATTCGGTACCGGTTAGGTCGATATTTTGTTGCTGGCAAATAGCCGTTTGTTTGCCGGGATAAACTTCAATATCGAGGTGGCTAATACATGTGGCGTTGAGCTGACTACTTGGCTCAGGTGCTTTGTTGGCGGTGCGGCGTAAAATCGCCTTGATACGAGCAACTAGCTCGCGGTCACTAAAGGGTTTAGCTAAGTAATCATCGGCGCCCATTTCCAGCCCAAGGACACGGTCTATTTCTTCGCCTTTGGCGGTTAACATTAGCACTGGCTGCTGGCTGGTTTGGCGCAGCTGTTTTAAGGTGTCAAAGCCATTTAATTTCGGCATCATGACATCAAGTAAAATAAGGTCGTAACTTTGTCGCAATGCTTTTTCTAAGCCTGCCTCTCCGTCATGGGCGAGTTCGGTCTCAAATCCCTCAAGACTTAGAAACTCTTTTAGCAGTGCCGCCAGCTCGCGATCATCGTCGATCAATAACAGTCGATACATGGTTTCTCTCCTATCTATGATGTATACCCAATCAACTTGAAGATGCATGTTTCAGAGCGCCACCGTGTTTTCAATACTAGGCATGCTAATGCAGGAATGTAGGCACCTTTCAAATTAGCATAACAACGTAGTGGAAACACGGCGGCGCTCCCAAAGGGCAAGTTTTACACGCGTTTATGCTGTGTTATTGATTTTGATAAGGGGAAGCCATTACCTGTAATCAATGCCTTGCCTAAACGCGTGTAAAATCTTGCTGAAATCAAGCCTCTCCAGGTTGATTGGGTATAAAGCATACCTTGCTTGCATTTAACCGCCTGTTGCCTTTACTTACTTTTACACTCTAATGACGTTACTTTTCGTTGCATTGATTACACTTATCATCGTCAATTAAATGAGGAAACAAATATGAAAAAGTGGATTAAGATTGCAGCATTAAGCCTAGCGCTACCGTTAAGTTTATCTGTTAATGCGAAGGCGATGGACGGTATGCAAGGGCACCGCGGTGGTATGAAAAACATTATTTCACAGCTTGATTTAACGCAACAGCAAAAGCAAGACGTGAATAACATTATGCAGCAGGCTAAAGGCAATATGGACAGACAAAGCCGTCAAACACAGCGGGCTGAACATCAAGCCGAACGCTTGGCTTTATTAAGCAACGAAACATTTGATGAAGAAAAAGCGCGTGCGATGATCGCTAGCCACCAACAACAAATGTCGGAACGAAAGCTGGCGATGCTGAAAATTCAACATCAAGTTTATCAAGTACTCACGCCTGAACAGCGCGTTAAATTTGCCGAGTTAATGACGCAAGGGAAAGGACGTGGCAGTAAGCGTCAATAAGGGTATAATTTTGCGCAACTTGGTTTAACGAACTTGGATTATTGTGCAGCACTCTGAATATTCAAAACTAGTCACTATCGCAGGGTGGGCGGCCGCAGGGACGGCCACTTTACTGATCATTACGAAACTGGTTGCTTGGTTTTTTACCGATTCAACCAGTATCTTAGCCTCGCTTACAGACTCTTTAATGGATGTCGCAGCATCAATCATTAACCTTATTGCAATTAAAGTGGCGTTAACGCCTGCCGATGAAGAGCATAAATTTGGTCATGGTAAGGCCGAAAGTTTAGCTGGATTAGCACAAGCTGCATTTATTTCAGGTAGCGCTTGTTTACTCATTTTGGGTGGTTTTAATGCCCTAATAAAAGGACACCCTGTACAAGATCCAGGGTTTGGTATCTGGGTCATGGTATTTTCTATTGTGGTGACCTTGCTGTTAGTGGCATTTCAAACCATGGTGGTGCGTAAAACGGGTAGTGTTGCGATTAAAGCTGATTCTTTGCATTACAAATCAGATATCTTTATGAATGCTGCAGTGTTAATTGCGTTGGCTCTTGCCGCTATTGGTTTTAACTGGGCTGATGGGGTTTTTGCCATGGGCGTGGGGGGCTATATTCTTTATGGCGCTTGGCAAATAGGTAAAGAGTCGGTGGATGCATTGATGGATAAAAGACTCTCACCAGAGGATGAGGCCAAGGTGATTGCATTGGCTTATGACAACCCGCAAGTGCTCGGTGTACATGATTTAAGAACGCGCCAGTCTGGAAGTACTAAGTTTATTCAGTTACATTTGGAACTAGAAGATCATTTATCCCTTTATGATGCTCATGAAGTGGCCGACAAATTGGAAGCGCAACTTGATAAAGCGTTTATCCAAGCCGATATTATTATCCACCTTGATCCTATCTCTGTGGTTAAGCCGGGCAACCGCTTGGCTCGTGCCTAGTCGCTGCTGGTTCATCAAGGCAACATAGTTAATTTAAACAAGGTAGGTACATGGACGCACTGCAACAGCAAACGTGGCAACGGATCCGCGACGAAGCAACGCAAATGGCACAAGACGAGCCAATGTTGGCGAGCTTTTTCTACTCCACTATTTTAAACCACGACACGCTCTTGGCCGCGTTAAGCTTTCAATTGGCTAATCGGTTGGACAGTCCCACCATGCCGGCCATCTTAATTCGTGAAATTATAGAGTCAGCATTTACTTCTGATGTCTCCATTCTTAATTCTGTTATGGCCGATATCATTGCCGTACAAGAGCGCGATCCGGCGGTGGAATATTTCTCAACACCATTGCTTTATTTAAAAGGTTTTCATGCTATTCAAGGGCATCGTGTTGCCCATTGGCTATGGCATCAAAACCGCCGCCCAATGGCCATGTATATTCAAAGCCAAATTGCGGTCGTGTTTGGTGTTGATGTGCACCCAGCGGCGCGTATCGGCAAAGGTATTATGTTTGATCATGCCACTGGTATTGTGGTGGGTGAAACGGCGGTGATAGAAGATGATGTGTCGATTTTACAAAGTGTGACTTTAGGCGGAACGGGTAAAGAATGCGGTGATCGTCACCCTAAAATCCGCGAAGGAGTGATGATAGGAGCGGGCGCTAAAGTGCTTGGTAATATCGAAGTTGGTAAAGGCGCGAAAGTAGGTGCAGGAAGCGTAGTACTAAGAGATGTGCCACCTCATACCACAGTTACTGGGGTACCGGCTAAGGTGGTCGGCGTTCCAGGTTGCGAAAAACCTTCATTAGATATGAGTCAAAACCTATAATTCCTGTCTAAATCTAAGCGACTTCAATATTTATGCCTGTGTCATTTCATATTGAAGTCGTAAGGTGAGCAAAGGACTCGGCTGGTTTTATGCTTTGACAAATTCAAAGCGAGGGATCTCTTCCCCGGCAATAACGACATTTTCAATAAACATTTCATAAGGCCTAACCCATAATTCGGCTTCGCCGTACAGTGGACGATATAACACCATCCATTGTTCGGTTTCACTATGAATGGCAAGGTCTATTACTTGGTACTGGCTGCCTTTATAATGTTGATAGGTGCCCGTTTTGAGTATAGGTTTCATTTTATTCCTTAATTCGCTTTATCTTGAAGTCAGCTTGGGACTATTTTATCCTAGTTTTTTTAACGCAAGGCCTTGCAAGGCTTGAATAACCTTAATCTAAAGCTTATGCTCAGTCACATTAAGCGATGGGTGTCATTCTCAAGGATTTAAAAATATGTCTTTCGAAGTATTAGAACAGTTAGAAGCTAAAGTGCAAAGTGCCGTTGATACCATTTCAATTTTGCAAATGGAAATTGAAGAGTTAAAGCAAACCAATGTTAGCTTGAGTGAGCAAAATGAACAGCTACAAGGTGAGCACCAGCTATGGCAAGATCGTTTGCGCACGCTACTAGGTAAAATGGATCAAATGGAGCAAGCTAACTAAGTTAGTCGCTTTATTTGCACCTTTAACAGGGTGCTAACAAAAAGCCCAAACTGTTGCGCAGTTTGGGCTTTTTGTTAGGGATTAATTTGGTATTTACTCGATATCTAATGGCTCAGGCGAAAGAATAATGCCCGTGCTATCGGCATATAGGTGATCTTCAGGTAAGAAGCTAACTCCGCCAAAATTAACCGGTACATCGACTTCGCCAATTAAGGTGTCATCTGCGCCGACAGGGATAGAAGCCAATGCTTGAATACCCACTTCAAATTCTTCTATGGCATCAACGTCGCGTACAGCGCCGTAAACCACTAAACCTTCCCACTCATTTTCTGCGGCTAGCTCAGCTAAATCGGCATCAATTAAAGCGCGGCGCAATGAACCACCGCCATCAATAAGTAATACTTTACCGATGCCAGATTCTTGCAGTGCCTGGCGTATTAAGCCATTAGACTCAAAGCACTTGATGGTTGTGATTTCGCCGCCAAAAGAATGTCTACCACCAAAATTGGCAAACATAGGTTCCACTACATCAATGGTATCGGCATAGGTGTCGCAAAGCTCTGAAGTATTGTATTCCATTGTATTTCACCTTACTAAAATGACAGTGGTGGCGACCAAACTAATTGAATTACTTTGTTTTGTCTCCGCGTAAATCCCACTCAGTATATACCCAAAGCCAGTTCCGGTGCGAGTATCTCAGTGAATTTATTAGCTAAAACTTTATCTCATAGAAATGACAGTTTAAGGTCACTGCGACTGGGGTTTATTGGTCTTTTGTTATTTTTACAACCAACGCAGCTCTGTTTGATTCAATTAGTACTCCCGCACCTTAGATGGGAAGGGCTGTAAAATTGATGAATGTGTTATTGCTCACATTTTCATTTTAGTGGCTATACTTTAAACAGTGTCAACCCGAACTAATGGATAAAGCAATGAAACAGGATCTCGAAAAAGTGAATTCATCGGTCACTGATAGCCGTCGTAAGTTTCTAATTCGTGGTGGTAAAATGGGGGTGGGTTTGCCACTCATGTCCAGCTTTTTCAGTCGCTCTGCAATGGGTTCGGGTACTTGCTTTACTGCCAGCACCGCCCACTCCCTTGCTCCTTCTACGGCTCGTAAGCCCGATAATTGCATCGCTTCAGGCCGAAGCCCAGGTTATTACAAGTCTCATGTTGAAGCAAAACCGGGTGATGAGTGGAATTTAGGTTGGCCAAAATATTCAACCGTGTCAGTTTACAGTGGTGCGGAAAATAAAATACCTATGACCAACGGAAGTCCTGGGCCTAATGGCTTAAAAGGCTCGGGCATGATTACGAAAGAGGCTCGAGAATGGTTTGAAGGTCGGCTGGCTGATGCCGCCCCCTTGCAGTCCGTGACGCCGTTAACGCTATTAGGTGAAATTAGTTGTTTTAGTGGTTCAGGGCTGGCCTCACTCCCGATCATGGAAGTGCTTTGGCAGCATGAGGGAACAGAAGAATTTATCGGTATCGCTACCTACTTTAATGTGGTTCATGTACTGAATAATCCGGGCTTAGAGTATCCCATCGACTATGACTTTGCTTGTGAATTAATCGAGGCAATGATTGCAGGTAATGATGATGATTATAACTTGCCAGATTTTGCCCATGGCTCGATTAAGGACTTTTTAGACGCGCTTTATGTCTGAATTATTACCCGCGCAATGGGTCTACCATGTTGTAGAGCCATTGGATTGGCGCTTATTTGGCGATGAGCTAGTGGTGTTTAATCCCATGGACAATGGTTTACATATTATGCCGGCAGGTCTTTTGCCTTTGTTAAGTTGCTTTGCTTCATCCAATGGCGTTTCTGCTGCTGCGCTACTTGAAACGTACCGGTCTTTACATTTACCTGACAACAGCCCTGCCAGTTTAGATGAAGTATTAAATAGGTGGCTGGCCCTTAATTTAATTAGCTGTCGTGCGTTACATTAAACGACTAAATATTTGTATAGCCTTGAAGATGAGTGGTTGAGCGATAGACGGATAATTGCAAAATAAATTTACAGATTATTTGAACATTTAGGTGGCAAGGATGCTGAAATTAGCTGCATACCCAGAGCAAGTGCGAGCCGCATTAAAGCAACAAGGTTTGTTCTTGTCGCTGCCGCCTTTTGTTATTCAAGTTCGCTGTTCCAGTAATGCCTTAGCTGACTACTTTACCCGCATTTATGCTAATCATGAATTTTTCCCTCAGCCACAGGTGGCTAGCTTTAATATTGAATTAAAGCATGAGCGTGGTTTACGACGTTGGCTCAAACCACAAATTCGCTTTTATCAAAATGAGCATGCGCCGTTTTATTCGATGCCTGAATCCCATGCGCCAATATTGTGGGAATGGGGGCTTAATTATTGTATTGCCGCCAAGTATCACGCTTGCTTGACCATACACGCCGCAGTAGTGGCTAAAAATGGTGAGGCTTTAGTGATACCTGCGCCGCCAGGCTCAGGCAAGAGCACCTTGTGCGCCTTGCTGTGTAGCCATGGTTGGCAATTGTTATCTGATGAATTTGCCTTGATTGATTTGTCATCGCAGCAAGTGCAAGCGTTGCCACGGCCAATTAGCTTAAAAAACCAATCAATTGATGTGTTGCGAGAGTATGTTGAAAAAACGCAAAGTCATGGCCGTTTCTCGGCTGAGTTTTTAGGCACGAGTAAAGGGCGAGTCGCCTTGTATTCAGTGCCAAGTGAGCAGCTGGCCCAAAATCAGCAAAGCTATCCAATTAAGCGAGTACTCTTCCCTCGCTATTGCCAAGGCCTGCATTGTGAAGTGACGCCCATTTCTCCCGCGCAATGTTTAATGCAGTTGGCCGACAATAGCTTTAATTTTGCGGTACTGGGTCAAGCCGCATTTATCTGTTTAGCTGAGGTGGTTGCATCCAGTCATGCTTACAGCGTTGATTATGGAAACTTTAATACTTTGCTCGCGCAATTGGACACCTTGCCATGAGTGCTGTAACGGACAAATATCACGATCCACTAATGTGCTTATTACGTACGCCAGATTTAGCTCAGGGCTTCACGCCTGAACAATGGAATTTGGCATTAGGTCAAGCCGAACAGGCGCAATTGATGGGCGTTTTAGCCAGTCAGTATCAGTCATCTTTAAGCCGTTTGCCTGAGATTGTTCAGCAGCGTTTGGCATGGGCCAATAGCTTGGTTGAGCATCAACAACGTTCGGTCAAAATGGCTTTGTTGCAGCTATTTGATGCTCTTGGTATGTATTCTCCTATGTTACTGAAAGGGGCTGCCTATCAAGTGGCGGGTACGCCCAATGTGGCAGGGCGAATGATGGCGGATATCGATATTCTAATCCCCAAGCAGCACCTACAAAAAGCAGAGCAAAGCCTGTGGCTTCATGGCTGGGATAATCGCGGTAAAACACCCTACGACGAGAAATATTATCGTGCTTGGATGCATGAGTTACCGCCTTTTGTGCACCAAAAAACAGGTATTGTGCTCGATCTTCATCATCACTGGTTGCCCAGTAGTTGTCGTTGGCAATTTGACATTAATGAGGTATTTAAAAAAGCTAGCTTCTGCGCGGGCTCACCATTTTTAATCCCTGATATTAAAGATCTCTGTATCCACAGTGCTATCCATTTACTAACCAGTGGAGAGGGAGATAAAGGTTGGCGAGATTTACGGGATCTGTATTTGTTAAGTGAATTGACGCAGCGAGAACATTTACTTGCGCGCGCGGAACAGTTCGGGTTATTTAAACCTGTGACAAAGGTATTGCTACTGGCTGAGCAGTTATTTGGTCAAGAGCCGGCTTCACCCACGGTTTCATGGTCGCTAAAAGCCATGTTGCCGGCGCATTCTAGTTATCAATCTTGGCAAACCAGTGGGGCAAAAATGCGCTTTTATTGCCAAGCACATTTGTTGCGTATGCCCCTGCCTTTATTGTTACCCCATTTGATGCGTAAAGCGGCAGCGCGCTATGCAAAAGCTTAGCTGTTTTACACCGGCCAAGGTCAACATGTGCCACCACGATAGCAGACAAGAGAGGCGAAGACAGCTTATGCCTAAGGTGCTGATATGGCATTTTTGAGTTATCTGTCAGCGGGACTGGCCTACTTATTTTTTGCTGCTTTATTACTGGCAGCCAAGGTGAAATCGAACTCGGGTAAGTTACTACTACTGGTATGTTTTGTTGGCGTACTTTGGTCGCTGCAAGTATTACTGTATTTTGAGCTGACTTGGGGTGAGTTGACCGATTTTTTATTACTTGATGGTTTGCGCAGCGTCAGTTGGTTGATATTTATTATTTGTTTGATGGAGCCTGAGGCGCCCATTGGTAAGCAACTCATGCGCTCGTCGTGGTTTTGGCTTAGCTTGGTTATATTAGCAGGTTTAACCTACAACCTATTGCTTAACCCACTCATGTCTCCGTTATGGAGCTATTACTTAAATATTTTTTTAGTGGTGCAAGTGTTAGTGCATTTAGAGCGGGTCTATCGGCACCTGACCATGGAACATCGCTGGCGATTAAAGCCGTTAGTATTGTATCTAGGCTTAATTTTTGGCTTTGATTTCTTCTTTTATGCACAAGCTGCGTTATTTGCTGAGTTTGATACTGAATTTTGGCAAGCGCGCGGTTTTGTGCATTTCCTCACTTTGCCTATGTTGGTTATTGCTACCCGTAGAACCACGCATTGGTCGGCGCGGATTTATGTATCACGAGATGTGGTTTTTCATAGTAGCTTGATGATGCTAGCAGGTTTGTATTTATTATTGATGGCGTTAGTTGGCTACTATATCAAATACATGGGAGGCGAATGGGGCCGCGCGATACAGTTGTTGTTTGCTGTAGTTGCTTTGCTCATGTTGGCCGTGGTGTTTTTCTCGGAATCCTTTCGGCAAAAGGTAAAGGTCTTTATTGCGAAGCACTTTTTTGCCAATCGTTATGAATATCGCGACGAATGGCTATCGTTAACCCAAGATTTAATGGAGCAAACAGAGCAAAGTTCGCCTTATCAACATGCTTTAACCATTATGCTTAAGCGACTGAGTGCTGATACTGGTTTCATTTATCAAACCCAAGGTAAACAGGTGACTAAAATGGCGCAAAGTGATTCAGCTCGAGCGCTACCAAGTAATGCAGTCGCGCCTTTGGTCGAGTATTTTAAGCAGCATAATTGGCTCATTGACTTAGTTGAGCTACGTAACTCGCCGCAACGTTATCCTGATTTAGTGGTGCCGCCTGCTTTGATCAATCAGAGCCAAGTTTGGTTAGTGGTACCCGCTTTCTACCAACAGGAGTTGATTGGTATTATGTTAATTGGCCCTTCGCGAGCGCTGCGTCAGTTAAATTGGGAAGACCGTGACTATATTAAAGTGATTGCTAAGCAGTTGGCTCATTACTTGGTGCTGCATCAAGCGCACAGTGAGCTAGCAGAGGCAAAGCAGTTTCAAGCTTTTAACCAGATGTCAGCGTTTTTGGTACATGACTTAAAAAATACCTTAGCTCAACTTTCTTTAATTGTTTCCAATGCTGAAAAGCATAAAACGAATCCAGAGTTTATTGATGACAGCTTGCTCACCATCGACAACGCAGTGCAGCGGATTTCTCGGGTGGTTGAGCACTTCCGTCCGAATGAACATCAACCGAGTTGTTTAGCTGCAGTATCTTTAAGGGAGTTATTAAAGCGAGTATGTCATGAGCGGTCGCATGTGATGCCGGTGCCGTCATTGCTGGTTGAGCATGATGTTACCTTATATACCGATGCCACACGGCTGCAAGAAGTATTGCTTCATCTGGTGCAAAACGCGCAAGAGGCTACCAGTGAGCAGGGCGAGGTAAGTTTAAGCTTACAGGTAAGCGACAGCATGGTTGATATTCATATACAAGATACGGGCTGTGGCATGGATGATGACTTTATTCGCCAGCGACTTTTTACCCCCTTTGACACCACTAAAGGTAATGCAGGGATGGGGATCGGCGTTTATGAGGCTCGGCAGTTTGCTATGGTTAATCAAGGGCAGCTAACTGTGTCTAGCGAGGTGGGCGTTGGAAGCCACTTTACTTTGTCTTTACCACTGCCTGAGCAAACGAATCAATAAGGAGTCGCAATGAGTACAGATAAGCCTTTACTGCTGGTGGTAGAAGATGACTTAGGCATTCAAAAGCAGCTGAAATGGAGTTTAGACGAATTTGAACTGGTCTTTGCGCAAGATAGAGCCAGTGCCATTAAGCAGTTGCGCCGTTATGAACCAAAAGTGGTGACACTTGATCTAGGCCTGCCGCCTGACAGTGCCAATGCTACCGAAGGTTTAGCGACCCTATCAGAAATTTTAACCCTTAGTCCTTTGACGAAAGTGATAGTGGTAACGGGCAGTGATGATAAAGCCCATGCTATCGAAGCGGTTCGATTGGGCGCTTACGACTTTTATCATAAGCCTATTGCTGCTGACACGTTAAACATTATTCTCCATCGGGCATACTGGCTTTATGAGTTAGAAGAGGCTAATCAACAGTTTAGTCAGATAAATGTGCGTTTGGCTCGAATCATTGGTGATAGTCCTGAAATTCAAAAACTGTGTCGTGTGGTTGAAAAAATAGCGCCGACCGAGTTGACGACTTTGATTCTAGGCGAAAGTGGCACCGGTAAAGAGGTGTTTGCTCGTGCGATCCACGAGTGTAGTTTGCGCCATGATGCGCCTTTTGTTGCGATTAATTGTGCCTCGATTCCTGACAATTTATTGGAAAGTGAATTATTTGGTTACGAGCGAGGAGCCTTTACTGGCGCCCATAAAAAAACACCCGGTAAAATAGAATGCGCGCAAGGCGGTACGTTATTTCTGGACGAAATTGGTGATATGCCGTTAGCTCTACAAGCAAAAATGCTACGTTTTTTACAAGAGCGTGTGATTGAGCCTGTTGGTAGTCGTCAAGAAATTGAAGTTGATGTACGAGTGGTGTGCGCGACCAATAAAGATGTGTTGGCAATGGCTCAGCAGCAGCTATTTCGTGAAGATTTGTATTACCGTGTCAGTGAAATGACCTTGACCTTACCACCGTTAAGGGAGCGGGGAGGGGACGTGTTGCTGTTAGCGCGGGCCTTTTTAGTTAACATAAATAAAGAACTTGGCTGTCATGTTAAGGGTTTTGATGATAAAGCCCTACAGGCTTTATACCATTACCATTGGCCAGGTAATATTCGTGAACTACAGAATAAAATTAAGTCTGCTGTGATCATGGCTGAAACGTCGCGTATTAGCGACAGTGACCTGTTGTTATGTCAACCTAGGGAAGCTGCGATAACTTTGTTTAACTTACGTGAGGTACGTGAGGAGGCTGAAAGCCATGCTATTGTCGAGGCCTTGAGCTACAGCGGTCACAATATTTCCAAAACCGCGGAATTGCTAGGCGTCACTCGGCCAACCTTATATGCTTTGATGGAAAAATATGCCTTGTCTAGCAATAAAGACAATTCTGATGTGTCGGCAGCTACTTCTTCGAGTTGAACTCAGATACGATTGATTATATACAAAAAAGCCGGCGAGAGCCGGCTTGTAAATTCAATGAAATAAAGATTAGTCGTTTACTAATTTCATTTCTTGAATAATTTCATGTGCGATTTCAGGTGTGGTTGAAACAGGTTTAGTGTGACGATCTGCTTTCAATTGGCCTTTGCGATGAGTTAACGCGGCATCAAGTTTTTTAACGGCGTTAGCGATAGCAGGATAAAGGGTTTCTGCTGTACCACGAGCGGATATTTGTGCCCCTTCATAAGTCGTGCTGACTTCTAGATTAGATTCCGCGTGTTGCTCGGAAACAATAACGTTTAGTGTAATGATGCTGGGAAAATGTGAAGCGATCTTGGCAAACTTTTCTTCTAAATGCGTGATGATGTTATCAGTGATTTTAGTGTTGTGGCCTGTAACATTTATTTTCATATGAAGTCCCTCTTCACTGTGATAGTTGGTTACTTGATACTTCTAGTAACACATTGTTTTTAGGGTCGCTTTCAGTTTATTAAATAAGAAAAAACCTAAAGGTAAAAATAATTAAACTGATAGGTACTTATCTATATAAGGCTTTGGCGGCCGACTTTCAAGGTACAGTTTGAGCTAAATGGTTAAGTTGACGAAATAGTTGTGAACCAATGTGCAATTTTTATTACAACTTGCAATCAATGATCTCATAGTTGAGAGATTGCTCGGTTAATTTACTGACATTGTCAAAACCGGCGGCTGTGGCTTTATTATTATCTTGGCTGGCTATTTCATGAAGGTGGATCCCGGTGCCACCAGCCCCGCACATAGAAATAACGGCTAAGTCCGTAATGTGTGCGCAATGAGATGTGATAACGTTTATTCCGACTTCTGTTAGAAGGTTTCTTGTCATATCTAAGCTCATCGCAGGCGTTTCACATTGAACATAGCCATCAGAGATATAAACTAAGGAGGTGGAACTCGGTGTGGTATTGCAAGCGCTCACCGATAAGGTTGCAAAAATGACTGCGAAAGAAGTGATTATTTTGCTCAATGACGAATCCTTATTGGTTTAACTGTATAAGGTTTGCTGCACAAATTTGATTCATTGCGGTCTTGTTAATAATCTAAGGCAAGACCGACACTGTCTCTGACAACAAGCTCAGGTTTCAATATAATATCCTTGCCTACTTTAGTCGGGTCTGCCATGACTTCAAACAATAAATCGGTCGCTGTTTCACCTAATGCTGAAATTGGCTGACGCACTGTGGTGAGGGCTGGGTAAGTATGTTTCGCATGAAAGTTATCATCATAACCAATCACTGAAATATCTTCAGGCACCCTAACTCTTGCTTCGCGAAGCGCGAGTAATACTCCTGCTGCTATGTCATCGTCCCCCGCACATATGGCGGTAAAGTTACAGTTAAATCCTAGCAGCTTTTTGACTTCTGTGTAGCCAAAATCCTCGCTAAACTCGCCGTGAATAATTTCATAGTTAGATTGATCAACTCCGGCCTCGTCCATCGCTTTGATAAAACCGAGTTTTCTTTTTACTGCATCAGGGTATCGGGTGAGACCGGCTAGCATTAATATTTTTTTATGGCCGTGCTCTAGTAGGTGTTGCGCGGCTAAATAGCCGCCGTATTCGTTATCAACCAGTACTGAGTTATTCGATAAAGCAGGTGCAGAGATACCCAAAGTGACGATGGGGGTTTGGTTGTAGTTGAGTTTACTGATTGTTTCTGGGGTGGGATTGTTCTCTAGATAGACAATTAAGCCATCACACTGATGGGCTTTAAATGACAAAATAGCGTTAGCTTCTGTCACTTTGTCACCGAAACTACTAGTGGTTAAAATTTCCTTTTCCTTGCCCACTAAGCGGCGTTGAACACCACCCAGTAGCATTGCGTAATAGGGGCTTGATATATCAATCAACACGACGCCTATCATGCCTGATTTATTACTTTTTAAACCTTGGGCAAAACCATTGGGATGAAAATTAAGCTCTGAAATAGCTTGCTCAACGATAGAGCGTGTTTTTTGAGAGACACTACTGCCCGGGTTTAATACGCGAGAAACGGTTGATTTTGATACGCCAGCACGCTTTGCTACATCAGATATGGATGTCATAGACCTAAACAATTTGTTTTTTATTGATTTTATTAACACTAAGAAGAAATTCAACACCCAGGAGCCTAAAGCGTGAAACAAGTGGCTTAGGTGTAGAGGTTGATATTCGAGTTTGTGTTTTTCTTCACATTCAAGCCTTGTTTGATAGCTTGGTTTGGGTATTTTTTTCTTTTAACACTTTATCCAGATAACGCAGTAATTTGAGTTTCTCCATCATGGTTTTATCTAAATACTGAAATACTTCTTCTAAGTGTTCACGTAAAACCCTTGCTTGGGTCAAATCATCTTCGCGCAGGCTTTGCTGTGATGAAGGTGTTGTACTATTTGTGACGTTCGGTAGGGTTGCATACTCTTGTTCTTGAATAAATTCTTCATTGACCGTATTGATCGCTTCCTCATTGATATAGTTAGCTTCTTCTAAGAAAGTGAATAACATTAAGCGATCACAAAACAAGTTAATGATCCGTGGGATCCCTCGGGTATATTGATGGATCAATGGGAAGCAATTTGGGGAAAAAGCGGGATTATTCTGCCAACCAACATGCTTCAATCGATGTTCTATATAGTGTCGACATTCTTCCGAGGTTAAGGGGGGCAGGTGACAAGAAGCAATAATGCGCTGGCGAAATTGCTCCATATTCGCACCTTTAAGTGTGTCCCTTAACTCTTCCTGACCCAATAAAAAGCTTTGTAATAACGGCCGATTGTCTTGTTGAATATTTGACAGCATACGGAGTTCTTCAATTGATTCTGCAGGCAAGTTTTGTGCCTCATCAACTAACAATAATGTGCGCTTTCCTTGTTGAAAATTATGGCTTAAATAGCCTTCAATGCCTTGTAGTAGTCCTGCTTTATCGGTATCTGTTGGTAGGTTAAGGTGAAAACCTGAAGCGATTAATTTAAGTAAGTCCATCGGGTTTAAGCTAGTTGTAACCAGCTGTATCGCTTCCACCTGCTGGCTGTTAAGGTTGGAAATTAAATGCTTAGCTAAGGTTGATTTACCTGTTCCAATTGAGCCTGAGATGACAATAAATCCTTCACCTTGATCAAGACCGTATTGCAGGTAAGACATGGCGCGTTTGTGTTCTTTACTGGCAAAGAAAAACTCAGGATCAGGCGTTAGCTGAAACGGTTTTGCACTCAGGGCAAAAAACTCTTCGTACATGACGCCTCCTTAAAATACGACTTGATAGCTTAATTTGATATTATTTTCGTTGTAGCCGTTTTGCTTGCTGTCCCTATCGGTATAAGTATAGCCAAGGACAATCAGCGAGCGTCTGCCCAAGGTGTGGCTTAGACTGAGTCCATGTCGCAGCTCTTTGTCTATTTGGCTGGCTTGGTCTTGATCTAAGTAGCGCTGTTCTGTACTCAATTGAAGACTGGTTTTTTGCCCAACTCGCCACGCCCACGCTAGCTGTGCCCCATAATCATCTGTATCAGGTGTGCTAGTAAAATAATCACGTTGTACGTAAAACAAAGTGAGCGTAAAAGTATGTTTACGTACCTGTAGCGCGCTACTTAACTTGCCATCACGAGTAAGATACAACTCATTATTTGCCGAAGGCAGCGCGGTAAAAATATTGATCACTTGCTGATCTGGGCCAACTACAGGGTTGGTCAAGCTTGAAAATTCACAATCACTTAAGTTATTAATCGAGCCTGCAGGGCAAATGAGAGAGCCGGCATTAGTGCTCTGCGAAGCGAGTTCACTGGCAAATGACTCAATCGATTCTCGATAGGTAACTTGGCTGCGGATCTTACGTACATTATGGAACAAGCTGAAATCATAAGAGTCACCATAGAAACGCTTGCCATAAGCCGCAGCTAGCCCCGTTCTCGTACTTGGCGTCCAATTCAGCTGGGCTGCCCAGTAGTCTTTATTGGTATTCTTTAAGCTAAAATTGTAGCTAACATCTATATAACTTCGGTCGCTGGGCGAAAAGCGAATACCCGGTCCCCATGCTGCACTATCAAGATTATCGCCCTGCGGAACACTATTTTCCTCCCAGTAGCCATTGATAAATACCCCCCATTTATCAATTAGGCCGTAGCCAATTCTTGCATCTGCTGATTGCGTTAGGCTACGTCGCTTTTGGTCTGGTTTTTGATAACCCAAATTATATTTCATGTTCCAAAAACTACGTTTAAAGTCGGTTCCATCTTGGGTAAAAAATGCCAGATTATAACCTAGCGTATCATCACTGGATTTTTGGTCGATATAATACACACTAGTGTTAAAATCGAATTCAGCCTGATTGCCAATCGGCTGAGTCCAATCCATACCTAGCTGATAATTACCAACGGTGTCGAGATTGTTTGAGTTGCCTACATAGTCAGTTAGCAAACCATTATTGATATCAACCAGTTGTTGGTTCGCGGTGATGTTGCTAGAAATAACAATCCGGTCATGCCATGTTTTTACTTCCCCGAGTAGCAAGAGATCATGAAATGCTTCGCTACTATTTTCAGAGTCGATATAATATTGACCGTTGAAGTCATAACGTGTTCTCACACTAGCGTTATTACCTTCAGCGGTTAAACCAAAACCTGGTTTGATCGACAAAATAACATCATCTTGGGCTGCTAATGCATTACGACTAACGTTGTCAGAATATTCAGAACTGGCTTCAATAGATGCACTGCTTTGCCAATTGGCGGCAGAGGCGAAAGGCGTAAGTGCCAATGCATATAAGAAAATTAAACAATTATTGGTTTTCGGCATATTGGTATCCATACCCTGCGTAAAGGTTTTTTGTTTGTACCGATTTATTAAGTACTAAACCGATGGCTCGGTCTTGGTTGAGTAAGCTAATTGCGGATTCAAGGCTGTGAAGTGGCGTTTTATTTTCCTCAACAACGACAAGCTGCTGTCCGACAAAACTGGTCAGCGCTTGTGTTTCATTGATGCCGAGTAAAGGAGGGGCATCAAAAATAATCACCCTATCGGAATAGCGTTCTGCTAACTCATTGGCCAAACTTTCCATTCGTTCACTGGCGAGTAGCTCACTGGTTAAATGGTGTTTTCTCCCTGCGGGCATAAGGCGTAAGTTTGGGATATTAGTGTTGTAGATAATTTCTTTTAATGAAGAGGTTTTTCCTAATAGATAATCAATTAGCCCTGCTTGAACTTGAACCCCAAACTCATTACAGACCGAGGGATTAAGGACATCAGCATCAACTAACAACACTGTTTTTTCTTGCTCCATTGCAATACTTAGTGCGAGGTTCATAGCGGTGAAGGTTTTGCCCTCATTACTCAAGGTGCTGGTAACCAAGACCAAATTTGAATGGGTTAAGGTATCCTTTAAAGGGCCAAATGCGGTTTTAAGCACTCTTCTTTTAACAAATCTAAATTCTTCATGGGTATTACTTCGCTCGTTGCTATCAACGAGATAGCCTTGTTGTTTCAGCTTATAAAGATCAAATGTTAAGCTTTGTAGTTCGGAAGAATGATGTGCTTTATCAACAGCAGGCGTGGCATGACTCTCTGGCTTTGTTTGTTTGACCGGAGCAGGGCTAATAGCTGTTTCAGTGCTCTGAACAGCAGCGCTTTTGTTCAAATTTCTATCTGATTCAATGTCAACGGACTGAGTCGCCTCATGCTGATGTTCCGCGATTGTTTCAGCCGCGCGTTGCTTCTTTTTAGCGAGTGCTTTTTCAATAATACTCATATGTTTCCCTACTTAAGTCGCGGCAACTAAGGTTTTGAAATGTTGAACAAAAGGATGATTACTGGTTTGAGTGACAAGTAATCCGCCATAGATGCAGAGTAAAGCGATAATGACCAGAGTAAAGGCTAGGTTGTGGCGACGTTTTACTTGGCGCATTTTCTCTATGTTTGAATGTGAAATAGCACCGAGTACGGGGACTTTAGTCATTGCTGCTAGTTCTTGAGGTCCAGTAATAATTGGCTTGATTTGGCTAATTGCAAAGGCGACAAAAATGCCTAAGCCAAGCCCGAGTAACGTCACGATAGAAAGAAAAATAATACGGTTGGGGCCAGCGGGATCGTTTTCCACTCGAGGAGGTTCAATCACTTTGAATTCAACGCCTTCTGTCGATTGCCCAGCCTTTTGCGACATGATGGCTGATTCACGTCGTTCTAATAATTGATTGTATTGGCCTTTGGTAATGTCATAACCTCGGGTGAGGGCGGCTAAATCGGCTTCTACTTTGGGCACTAAATGTACTTTTTCTTGCAGTTTAGTGACCTTATCTTGGTAGTTTTCTACTCTCACCGTAAGTGAAGCGATTTCATTTTCTAGTTGACTAACATTGAGCCGCAATGACTGTATGAAAGGTGATTCACTATTTTCTGCAGGCCGATTTTGCTGATAATTAATCGATGCGAGTTCGGCGCGCTCTTGTTTTTGTTTTTTTACCAGATCGTCAATTTGTCTCTTTAGTTCGATGATATCTGGGTGTTTATCGGTGTAGCGTAGATTCATTTCATCGAGCATTTGGTTCAGCTGGTTTAGGCGCGAATCATATTGGGTAACAATGCTTGGGTTATAAACAGCTTGGCTTTGTACTTGTGGCGCGGGAAGTGACTCTTCATCTTCTAGTTGAATGCGAGCAGAAAAAAGCCTTGTTTGTGCTTCTTTTAATTGTAACTGAGTGTTCTCTAGCTGAGTCTCTTCCGCTTTGAGCATATCGTAATATGAGTTTCCCTTTCCTGGAAGCAAATCGGCATACTGTCGCTTAAACTCAGTTAAAGCCGCGTCATCTGCTGTCATGCGTTTTTCAAAGTCTTTAATTTGTTGATTTAAAAAACGTTGCGCGTTGTCGGTATCAGTACGAGTTTCGCCTAAGGTGTCTTCGACAAAGATGGTCAGCACAGACTGCACCACAGATTTTGCCGATTCAGGGTTAGGGTGTTGATAGCTAATGGTGAATATTTTTTCTCTCTTGGTGGTGCCAATCTTAATTTCTTTACTTAAGTTATCGACCAGTTGATCAAACTCTTCGGCGTTGTTGGTCAGTATGTCTAAGTCGGCCATGCGTGCTATTTTTTCTACGTTGGGCCGACTTAATAAGGTTTTCACCATTAAGTTAAGTTGTTGATCTTTAAAGGTCTCTACCGTTAACCCCCTTAATAAAGGTTTGAGTAGTGAATCTGTGTCAACATAAACACGTGCCGAGGCCTTATATTGATCCGGCATCTGCATCACATAGAGCCAACCAATAGGACAGATAATCCAAGCAATAATGATGATGAAGCGCCGCTTCATCCACACCCCTTTGATGTAGTAGAGCGCTTTTTCAATTAGCTCCTTCATTTATCGGCCTCCTGGCAAAGTTTTAAATCAATCAAAGATAGAGACTAAAACCAAGCTTCAGGAATAATTAAAATGTCTCCAGGCAGGATATTGGTATTGGCACTGACGTCTCCTTTGCGGATTAAATCATCAAGGCGTACACGGTATTGGGTCTGTTTTCCATCCTCAATACGAACCAAAGCAGTGTTGTTACCATCCGCAAATTCAGTTAAACCACCAACCGCAATCATGACATCAAGAACAGTCATATATTGACTATAATTTAAAGCTTTAGGCTCAGTTGCCTCGCCGACAATTCGAACTTGTTCACTATAAGGGCCGCTGAATCCTACCACTGTCACTGTTACTATGGGCTCTCGTAAATAAGTTGCTAATACTTCTTCAATTTCTCTTGCTAATTGTGTAGGAGTTTTACCGCTAACGGGAATATCCTCAACCAATGACGTTGTTATCATGCCATCAGGTCGAACGACAAAGCTGCCTGAGATTTCAGGATTTCGCCAAACAAATATATTTAAATTGTCACCTGGTCCAATAAGGTATTGATACTGGTCGGCTTGCGTGGTTTGTGAAGGGGTTAGAGTGGCCGAGCTGGCTAAGGGGGCGTTATTTTGGTTACTACAGCCGAACAAGCCAAAAATGATGAAAAAATATAGCCATACGGATTGCTTTAACATGCTGTCCATAGCTTTCTCTCTCTATGCAAGTGGATGGTGTCGAGGTTATAACCTCATCTTTTATCAGCATAGTTCATGATTTTATCTTCGCGCAAAAATTGCAGGTTGTAGTAGTTAAATATTTTATTAAGTTGTGGATTTATGGGAATAATTTCAGCATTAACTCAAATTGTTCGCTATTTGACCAATTATTGACCCCACGAGGTGGCTTAGTTCAACTATCTTTTAAGGAGTGTTTTGTCGGGCACAAGGACATCGCCTCATGAGTTCTTTCACATTTGCAAGTACAGGTAAAGCGAGTCGGCTTTTAGTTATTTCAGAGTTAACTATTGTTTATCTTGGCTTTTTGCTTGTTAGTGCAGGGTTCTATTGGTACGGCGATGAAGCGCAGAGTAATCAATTACAAGTACTCATTGAGGCTTTAGTCATTCCTTTTGTGATAATTATTCTAATGTTAAGTCTTGGTCTCTATAACCCTCGCCTGCGCTGTGATGGCGAGGGAGTAAGTCGGCGCTTAATCATTATCTGTAGTTTGGTATTATTATTAGCTTTATCTTTATCCGGCCTAAACGCTCTCAGTTCCTCCTTTCATGCCATCAGCCTGTCGATATTTACTTCTTTATTAATGTTAATGGGGTTTCGTTATGTTATCTCACAAAAGTTTGGTGAAGCATTCCGTCATAAGGTGCTCGTGATAGGTGCTGGGAAGCGAGCTGAGATTATCTGTCAGCGAATGCGCCGTGAAGCGGATAAAAAAGGCTTTACTATCGTTGGTTTTGTGCCTATGGCTGGAGATGACGAAATCGAGCTTGGAGATTTAAAAATGCCAATGGATTTAGATCAGCCTAACTTGCTCACTCAAATGGTCAAAGAACACGGAATCGATGAGATAGTGGTTGCTTGTGACGAGCGCCGTGGCCATCTCCCATTACAAGCTTTATTTTCCTGTAAGCTATATGGTGTTGAGGTGATGGATGTGCTGAATTTTATCGAACGTGAAACCGGTCAAATCGCGGTTAATCAGCTATATCCAAGCTGGTTGGTTTATTCTAATGGCTTTGTTCGTGCTGACAGTATACGCAGTATTGCATCTAACATGCTTAATCTCGGCCTAGCTTTGATCATCATTAGCCTACTTTGGCCATTATTATTATTTGTGATGTTGGCCATTTACTTAGAAGACAAAGGCCCTATCTTCTACCGTCAAACTCGTATTGGTTATGCCGGTAAACCATTTGAAATACTTAAGTTTCGTAGTATGCGGGTTAATGCTCAAGAAAATGGCGCACAGTGGGCGGCAAAAAATGACAGCCGTGCCACCAAAATCGGTCAGTTTATGCGTAAATATCATATCGATGAATTACCGCAAATATTTAATATTTTAAAGGGGGAAATGTCATTTATAGGTCCAAGACCTGAACAACCTGAATTTGTTGAGCGTTTATGTACTCAGCTACCTTATTACGCCGAGCGCCATAATGTTAAACCAGGGTTAGCTGGTTGGGCGCAGCTTAAGTACCCCTATGGCGCTTGCGATAAGGACGCATTAGAGAAACTACAATACGATCTTTATTACGTTAAACATCGCAACTTTTGGTTTGATTTGGCTATCTTTGTACAAACCATTGAAGTTGTTTGTTTTGCTCAGGGATCTCGGTAATGGCATCTATTTGCAGTGACTCGTCATTGGCATCGGCGATGACCGTTGATTTAGAGGATTATTTTCAAGTTTCGGCTTTTGAAGGATGTAGTAATCGTGCAGACTGGCAGCGGTTTGAGTGTCGCATCGAAGCCAATACTGATAGATTATTAACCTTATTTGAGCGCTACCAAGTAAAAAGTACTTTTTTTATCTTAGGTTGGATTGCAGAACGTTATCCTGATGTTGTGCAAGCCATTGCGAAGTCGGGCCATGAAATTGCGAGTCATGGTTATGACCATCAACGTGTTAATACCTTAACTGAACAAGAATTTGTTAGTGATGTTGTGCGTAGTAAGCACTTATTGGAAGACATCTCGGGGCAAGAAGTTAAAGGTTATCGTGCACCAAGTTTCTCGTTTAATCAGCAAACGCCATGGGCTTATAAGGTGTTAGCAAAAGCGGGCTATCGTTACAGCTCCAGTGTGTATCCAGTAAAGCATGATCATTATGGCTCGCCGTTACTACCAAGGTTTGCATTTTTGGCTCATCCAGCATTACTTGAAATCCCCATTTCAACCTTACAAATTGCAGGAAAAAACTTCCCAATTGGGGGCGGTGGTTATTTTCGCTTGTATCCTGAAATGCTGATGCATTGGGCATTGCGTCAATTTCACCGTCAGGAGCAACATCCTTATATTTTTTATATTCACCCTTGGGAGTTAGACCCAGAACAGCCAAGGCCGTTTCAGATCAGCCGCAAAACAAAGTTTCGCCACTACCTTAATTTAGAGAAAACTCAACCACGTATGGAGCGCTTGCTAAAGCAATATCAATGGCAGCGAATGGATGAGCTATTCTTAAAACCGAGCCATCAAACTCAAGTACAAACTCAGCAGGCATTTATTTAGCAGTGGCCTAAAATTTATTAGACCATGTGGTCGTTCAGGCGAGGGAATTGTCTGTGCAAATATTATTATTAGATAGTAGTCGACGTCAGCAATGGGATCAGTTTGTTGCGCAGCATCCCGAAGGTGAGTTTTTTCACTTATCTGGCTGGCAGCAAGTGATTGAAGATGTATATGGTCATACTTGCTGGTTCTACTTGGTTGAAGAGCAGGGAGAAATTATCGGGCTTTTGCCTTTAGCTCAAATAAAAAGTTGGCTATTTGGCAATAAACTTATTTCGCTACCTTTTGCCGTTTCTGCTGGGGTGTTGGCAAATAGTCAGGCGGTAGCCGATTTGCTAATAGCGCAGGCACAAACCTTAGCAGTAGAGTTAAAAGTGGACTGCCTAGAGCTGCGCCACCGCAAGCCACAATGTCCTACTTGGTCTTCTCAGGCCAGTCATGAAAACTTCTCTTGTACATTGGCATCATCAGCCGAAGAAATTTTGGCTAAGATAAAGAAAAAACAACGTGCAGTTGTCAGGCAGTCGCTGGCTAACGGCTTAAACCACCGTATTGAGTCTAATTGTGACAATTTCTTCGCTATATATTCTGAAAGTGTCCGAAACTTAGGTACGCCTGTTTTCCCTAAAGCCTATTTCAAAGCCTTGCAGCGTGTTTTTGATGGTCAAATAGACATATTGACGGTCTTTTCAGGTGAACAAGCGGTGTCGAGTGTACTTAGTTTTTATTATAAAAATCAGGTTTTACCTTTTTATGGCGGTGGAACAAATGTGGCAAGAAGCCTAAAGAGCAATGACTATATGTATTATCAGTTGATGTGCCATGCCCAGCAGCAAGGGATGGCAGAGTTTGACTTTGGCCGTAGTAAAATCGGCAGTGGTGCTCACGCTTATAAAAAGCATTGGGGTTTTCAGCCAACCCCTTTGTTTTACGAACATTACCTTGTGAATGGCCAAGAATTACCGAATATCAGTCCGAATAACCCTAAGTATCAATTGTTTATTCAGGCTTGGAAAAAACTGCCTTTACCGATAAGTAGGGCGTTAGGGCCAATGCTGGCGAAGGACTTGGGGTAATGGAAAAAATTCTGTTTTTATGCCATCGCGTTCCTTATCCGCCTAATAAGGGCGATAAGATCCGATCTTATCATTGGTTGCAATATTTAAAGCAGCGATATCAAGTGTTGTTAGGTGCTTTTATTGATGATCCTGATGATTGGCAATATCAAGGAATAATCGCAGAAGATTTGGCTGATTGTTGTTTGGTAAAGCGCCATCCTCTTTGGCACAAGGTGGCAAGCTTAAGAGCCATGTTAGACGGCCGACCATTGAGCTTAGCGTATTATCAAAGCCAGCAAATGCGAGCTTGGGTTGAGCAGGTCATTAAAGAATGCCCCGGTATCAAGGTGCTGACTTTTTCGTCTGTGATGGCGCAATATGTTGATGATGCTAATCAATTTAGGGTGATGGATTTTGTTGATATAGATTCAGACAAGTGGTTGCAATACGCGAATCAAGCCAGTGGCATTATGTCTTGGTTATATCGACGTGAATTCAACGCGTTAGCAAGGTATGAGGCACAGGTTGCTAGTGCTTTCAATCTAAGCTTATTCGTATCTAAAAATGAAGCGGATGACTTTCAAAATAGGCAATCTAGCAGTGCTCAACAAGAGGTTAACTGGGTGCAAAATGGGGTTGATATTCAATATTTTGACCCTGCTGTGGTGGACGTAAGCTCTCCTTTTAAGCAGGGTGAGCCGGTGGTTGTTTTTACTGGGGCGATGGATTATTGGGCTAACGTTGAAGGTGTCGTTTGGTTTGTTCAACATGTTTGGCCTGGCGTGCTTGCCTATCAACCCGAGGCTAAGTTTTATATCGTTGGCTCAAACCCCAGTAAAAGCATCCTTAAACTAGCTCAACTCCCTGGCATAGTGGTTACGGGCAAGGTGCCTGACGTTCGTCCTTATTTGAAATATGCCCGTTTAGTTGTGGCTCCCCTTAGGATCAGTCGCGGTATCCAAAACAAGGTGTTAGAAGCCCTGGCAATGGACAAAAAAGTGGTGGGCAGTAGCCATGCTTTTACGGGAATTGGACTGATGCCATGTACTTATGTTGCCGACAACGAAGAGGAGTTTTTAAATCATTGCATTGAACACTTAGACTCGAGTGGAGAAGTGCAAGCTAGACGCTGGATAGAGGATAACTTTAGTTGGCAGACTAGTTTTGCCCGTCTAGACAAGCTAATTTTTCAGGCGGGGGGTAGCTGATGATGCCTGCCTCTGGAGTTGACCAACACGAGCTAACGCTTAGTCGGCCCCAGCAACAGTTACGAAGTGCGTGTTTCGCTGGGCTATTGCTGTTATGGAGTGTCTCTTTTTATTCTACCTTGCTCAATATGGTGCATATTTGGCATAGCATAGAAACGTTTGCCCACTGCTTTTTCATTTTGCCTATTTGTTTATATTTGATCTGGCAAAAGCGGTTTCAATTAAGCTGTGTCAGCGTCGCGACTCAGCCTTGGTCTTTATTGCTACTCATTGGGCTGTTTGGGCTGTGGTTGGTTGCGATACGTTTGGGTATCCAAGTGATGGAGCAATTTGCAGTGCTGGCCATGCTGCCAAGCTTAGTGTGGCTAACATTTGGTAATCAAGTGTGTCGAGTGATCTTGTTCCCTTTGTTATTTGTGTTTTTTGCTTTGCCATTTGGTGAGTTCTTAATTCCCAAATTACAATATGTGACGGCAGAGATGACCGTGTATTTACTGCGTTTTAGTGGTGTGCCTGTGTATCAAGAAGGGATGTTTATCTTTATTCCTGGGACTCGGTTTGAAGTGGCTTGGACCTGCAGTGGTATTCGTTACTTATTGGCTGCCCTAAGCTTGGGTTGCTTGTTTGCCTATATCCATTTTACCCGTTATTACAAGCGGCTGTTGTTTGTGCTGCTGTCGATTGTATTGCCCATCATCGCTAATGGTTTGCGTGCATGGTCGATTATTATGATTTACCACTTTGTGGATCAGCGCATTGCTGGTGATATTGATCATCTAATTTATGGTTGGTTCTTCTTCTCTTTTTTGATCGCCGTGCTATTTGTTATTGGTTGGTGGTTCTCTGAGCCAGCCGAGCTTAAGCCGGCCAGTATTAGTATTGGCGCTAAGTGTCACTCGTTAAAAGGACCTGGACAATTTTTACCGCTAACTTTGGTTGCTGTCGGTTTTGTTGCTTTCGCTCTACATGGTCAATGGTCGCGGCAATATGGGCAAGACAAACAGCAAATTGCATTACAGGCTAACGCTCTTCCTGCGAGCGCTGGAGGCTGGCAGGGGCCAATAAATGCCAATTTTAGTACTTGGCGGGCTGAGTTTCCCAATGCTGATGTGACTTGGCAGCAAGACTACCAAAAATCGTCCGCCTCACTGAGTCTTTTCAGTGCTTATTATCATACTGAACACCAGGGAAAGGAGCTGATTAATGTCAGTAATATTTTCTACGATGCAAAATTGTGGCAATTGCAAGATCAGGATATTCAGCGCTTTAGTTTTGGTGAGCAGGAGTTGGTAACTAGGCGCTTGAAACTCGCAAATGGCCAACACAGCATCAGTGTGTTTTATTGGTATCAGGTTGGTTCTTATCAATCATTAGGAGCTTTTTCTACTAAATTGAACCAACTGTTGAATGCGCCTTTTGGTTATTCGTCTGGTCAAGTGGTGGCCATTGCTGTGGAGCAACAAAATGATCGTCAGCTAGTGATGGATTTTCT
Organism: Motilimonas sp. 1_MG-2023; assembly: GCF_030547455.1. Classification (NCBI taxonomy): domain Bacteria; kingdom Pseudomonadati; phylum Pseudomonadota; class Gammaproteobacteria; order Alteromonadales; genus Motilimonas; species Motilimonas sp. 1_MG-2023. The sequence goes on from NZ_JAUOPX010000005.1 coordinate 62,908, forward strand.
TCGTACTCACCAAACTGAGCTGTGGCGTTGGTTGGCGCAACCAATCAATCAAAGTCGCGCCAGAGTTTTTGCCAAGGAGCTTGCCAATGAAAATGGATAATGATGCTAGGCCTCTGATTATGCATGTGGTTTATCGATTTTATGCGGGAGGCTTAGAGAATGGCATGGTCAATATTTTAAACCAAATGCCGACCGATAAGGTGCGCCATATTATCGTCTGTTTAACCGATCATGATGACTTTATTGAGCGCATTAAAGTGCCAGTTGAAGTGGTTGATTTACATAAAAAGCCGGGCATGGATTGGTCCTGTTACTGGCGTTTTATGCAGTTAGTGAAGCGTCATCAGCCTGATATTGTACACAGTCGTAATTTAGCTGCGTTGGAATACCAACTACCAGCTTGGTGTGCAACGCGACCACTTGCTTGCCATGGTGAACATGGTTGGGACGTTACGGACTTAACGGGCGGTAGTTTAAAGTATCGTTTTATCCGCTGGCTATACTCCCATTGGGTTGATGCTTATATCGCGCTGTCAAAACATACCCTAGATTACTTGATTCAAGGCGTCGGGATCGGCCGTCATAAGATCAGTCATATTTGTAATGGTGTTGATACTGAACGCTTTCAGCCAGCAGCGAAACATTTAATTTTGCCGGAAGAGCTGGTGGATAAAGATTGCTTTGTGATTGGTACGGTCGGCCGCTTAGCACTGGTAAAAAACCAGTTACTTTTACTCCGGGCTTTTTCTTCTTTACTTGATAATCCAGCAAGTGATGGCAAAAAAGTACGCTTGCTAATTATTGGCAGTGGTGAGTGTGAAGAGATGCTTAAGGCGTTTGTGGCGGAGCATCATTTAACGCAATTTGTGATTTTTCTTGGTCAGCAAGATGACATTAATAAGTGGCTGCATTGTATGGATTTGTTTGTGTTGCCCTCACTTGGAGAAGGTATTTGCAATACGATTTTGGAAGCCATGGCCGCGGGTAAAACTGTGGTTGCTACTGATGTCGGCGGTAATGCCGAGCTGGTTGTCGATGGTAAAACGGGTACCTTAGTCGAGTCTGATAATGATGCCGATTTAGAGCGTGCCATGTTGAATTACTTATTGCGTCCGACTTTGCTGTTAAAACATGCAGAAGCAGCTAGGCTTAGGGTTGAGCATGAGTTTTCTCTGTCGGCGATGGTGGCAAAATACACTCGCTTCTACCATGATTTATTAGCGCAGCACCATCACCCTAAGTCTTTACCTTGTGTGGCGCCGCCGCGCGAAGTGAAATCAAGTAAGTCGAGAAGTTAGTGCTTAGTCAAAATATAGCAAGAGAGAAAACAAGTTGGACTCACTAAATAGGCTTAAGCATTAGTAGCAAGCTTAGTCTGGAGGCGGTATGTGCGGAATAGCAGGGATATTTGATTCACAAGGTTGTGGTGATGTCGATCCGCAATTAATTAGAGCCATGAACCAAGCTCAATTCCATCGCGGTCCTGATGAAGGCGGCGTTTATTTCGCTTCGGCTATCGGTTTAGGCCACCGACGTCTGTCGATTATTGATGTGGCATCTGGGCAGCAACCAATGGTTAGCGCCGATCAGCAAGCATGTTTGGTGTTTAACGGTGAAATTTATAACCATCAGCTATTACGTGAAGAGTTAATCAAACTTGGCTGTTGCTTTAGCACCCACAGTGACACGGAAGTGATTTTACAAGGCTGGCTAGTTTGGGGCGCGGGGGTTGTCCCGAAGTTAAGAGGGATGTTTGCTTTTGCCATATGGGACCAAACGCGGCAACAGTTATTTTTAGCCCGAGATAGACTGGGTATTAAGCCGCTGTATTATTCTATGCTAGCCTCTGGCGAACTGGTGTTTGGCAGTGAACTAAAAGCGTTACAAGTGCATCCAGGTTTATCTCGTGAGCTTTGTCCTGAAGCCATCTCGGACTATTTTTCCTTGGGTTATATTCCAGAGCCTAAAACTATTTTTAATCAGGTCTACAAATTACGCCCAGGTCATACCTTAACCGTTTCTGTTGGGCAAAATTTGCCGCAGTCAAAGCAATATTGGGATGTATCTTTTGCTCATCAACATGAGCCAAAACAAGCCGCTGAGCTGTTGGTCGAAAAGCTCAAACAAGCGGTCGATATTCGTTTGGTGGCAGAGGTACCCTTGGGAGCTTTTTTGTCGGGCGGTGTCGATTCTAGTGCGGTGGTTGCGATGATGGCTGAGCTGCAGGATGAGCCCGTTAACACTTGTGCCATAGGTTTTGATGTGGCCGATTTTAATGAAACCGAGTTTGCCGAAATGGTGGCGCAACGTTATCAAACCGCCCATCAAGTTTCGACTATCGCGGCAGATGATTTTGCCTTGCTTGATAAACTGGCTTATTTTTATGATGAGCCATTTGCTGATAGCTCGGCGATGCCGACTTATCGAGTCTGCGAGTTGGCGAAAAAAACCGTCACCGTAGCACTTTCTGGTGATGGCGGTGATGAGCTTTTCGCCGGTTATCGTCGCTATCAGTGGCATATGCATGAAGAAAAAATTCGCCGTCTTGTCCCCGATGTTGCGCGAAAGCCCGTGTTTTCACTGCTGGGAAAAGTGTATCCAAAAGCGGATTGGGCGCCAAAATTCTTGCGCGCAAAAACTACCTTCCAGGCGATTGCTCGCGACACGATAGAAGGCTACTTCCACAATTTTTCTATCTTTACCGAAGCGCAAAAAGCCTTGTTATTTAGTGATGAACTTAAGGCGTCATTGGGTGATTACCGGAGTATTAGCGTGTTCAATGAGCACTACGAAAACTTCGATGGCAATGACCCTTTATCTTTGGTGCAATATTTAGATCTGAAAACCTACCTGCCGGGCGACATTCTCACTAAGGTTGATCGCGTTAGCATGGCTCATGCTTTAGAAGTGCGAGTGCCTATCTTAGACCATGAATTTGTCGAATGGAGTGCCAGTTTACCGGCCAAGACCAAACTGGCGAATGGGGTGTCGAAGGCTATTTTGAAAACTGCACTCGAGCCTCATTTACCACATGATGTACTTTACCGACAAAAAATGGGTTTTGCCGTGCCTTTGTGCCGTTGGTTTCGTGGGCCCCTTAACAGTAAGTTGAAAGCAGCCCTTTTTGATGGCCATATTGCCCAAAGTCATTTATTTAATCTGACTTATATACAACAGCTGTTTGAGCAGCATAGCTCAGGGCTAAGAGATCACAGTGCTGCACTTTGGGCATTACTGATGTTTGAAGCCTTTTTAAAAAAACAACTTAGCAATGCCAGTAATGAAATTACTGAGTCTGTCGAGTCAGTTGCTTAGGAGTCTTTATGCGCATTCTTCATGTCCTAGATCATTCGGTGCCACTACATAGCGGCTATAGCTTTCGCACCTTAGCTATTTTGCAGCAACAACGAGCTCGGGGCTGGCAAACTTTTCACTTAACCTCAGCAAAACAAGGGCCCAGGTTAGATTGGCAAGAAATGAACACAGACTTAGTTTTTATGCGCAGTCCCTACTTGGCTTGGATGATGAAGGTGCCGGTGTTGCAGCAGTTATTTACTTTGCTGAGTTTAAAATGGGCTTTAAGCAAAGCGGTAAAGCAAGTTGAGCCCGATGTTATTCACGCTCATTCTTCCGCTTTAAATGGCTTAGTCGGTTTGTGGCAAGCAAGAACAAGTGGTTTGCCGTTGGTTTACGAAGTGCGCGCCTTTTGGGAGGATGCGGCCGTTGACCATGGTACTGCTGTAGAAAATGGCTTGCGCTATAAGCTGACCAAGGCGTTGGAAACCTTTGTACTTAAACATGCCCATGCTGTAACAACCATCTGTCAAGGCTTAAAAAGTGACATGGAAAGTCGCGGCATTGCGGCAGACAAAATCACCTTAATTCCCAATGCAGTGGATATCGACAAGTTCACACCATTAACTAAGCGAGACCAAGCGCTAGAGCAACAGCTTAATCTTGGCGATAAAAAGGTGTTAGGTTTTCTCGGCTCTTTCTACGCTTATGAGGGCTTGAACTTGCTGGTCGAAGCACTGAGTCACACGGCGTTACAAGAGCAAAATGTGTGCCTCTTGTTAGTTGGTGGCGGCCCGCAAGAGTCTGCCTTAAAGCAGCAAGTGGCAAAGTTAGGGTTAGAAGATAAAGTCATTTTTGTTGGCCGGGTCAACCACGATCAGGTATCACGTTATTACAGTTTAGTTGATGTGTTGGTTTATCCGCGTATTGGCATGAGACTGACCGAAACCGTAACGCCTCTTAAACCTTTAGAGGCCATGGCGCAAAGTAAACTCGTAGTGGCTTCCGATGTTGGCGGACATCATGAACTTATTCGCGATGGTGAAACGGGCTATTTGTTTAAACAAGGTAGCGTACCCGATTTAGCCGAAACCTTGGCTCGGGTGTTGAATAGTCCTGAAACTTGGCCTCATATCTGGCAACAAGGCCTACATTTTGTCCAGCATGAACGCAATTGGGCTGCTAGTGTCGCCAATTACGTGGATGTATATCAAGCCCAACCACAACAAATGGGGGAGCTAATAGATGGTAAACCCTCCCACTGAATCCATCATTGATACAGTTAGCACTGGTCGCGATGATGCCGATCCCCCTCTGCGTCAGCCTAGCCGTAGTGGTGATAAGCCAAGTTTGATGGTGTTAAGTTCATTATTTCCCAGTCAGTGTCGCCCCTCGGCAGGCTTATTTATTCAAGAGCGCATGTTTCGTGTTGCTGCGGAGCTGCCTTTATTTGTGGTTAGCCCTGTGCCTTGGTTTCCCTTGCAGTCTGCGATTCAATATTTTGTGCCTCATTATCGGATTGGGCCTGCGGCATATGAAGTGCAAACGGCGCCTGATGGCGCTCTTATTGATGTTTATTACCCTCGATTTATTGCCTTGCCGGGAGTCGGTCGCTGTTTTGATGGGTTAATGATGGCACTTGCGGTTTATCGTTTTTGTCGGCGTCGACCTGAGCTGCAGTTTGATATTATCGATAGTCATTTTAGTTACCCTGAAGGCGTGGCTGCTGGGGTGCTATCACGCATTTTTCATAAGCCGAATACTATTACCATGCGGGGGACAGAAGTGCCTCATAGTCGCGGTTTTTTTACTTCGCGTTGGATGCGCTGGGCATGGCAGCAAGCGGAACAAATTTTTGCTGTATCTGATTCGCTAAAGCAAATTGCGCGACAGCAAGGCATCCCCGAAGGGAAAATAACGGTGGTGGGTAATGGCGTTGATAGCCAAACATTTTTTCCTATTAATAAGTCTCAAGCTCGTGCCGCCTTAGGGCTTAAGTCGTCTGATAAAGTGCTGATCACCGTGGCTGGTTTAGTGCCTCGAAAAGGGTTTCACCAAGTGATAAAAGCGTTGCCGCTATTGCCTGACGACGTTAAATATTTGATTGTTGGCGGCGCCAGTGCAGAAGGTGACTATCAAGGGCAGCTTGAGCAATTGGTTCGTGATCTTGAGCTGAGTGAGAGGGTGTTATTTTTAGGGGCAAAACCTAAGGCAGAATTACACAAAATCCTCAGTGCAGCCGATGTCTTTGTATTGGCCAGTGCGAATGAAGGGTGGGCTAATGTGATTTTAGAAGCAATGGCTTGCCGGCTACCTGTGGTCGCGAGTGATGTCGGTGGCAATAGTGAAGTGATTGCTAATCAGCAACTCGGTTTGATTTATCCCTACGGGGATGCCAATGCTTTACTACATAGTATTGAGCAAGCCCTGAGTGACCAATGGGATCATGATGGGATCCAAACTTACGCGCAACAAAATAGTTGGGATCTGCGCGTGGAACAACTACTGCATCATTTTATGGCGCTAGATCGAGAAAGACTCGCGTTTCTTCGTTCAAGTCGCGAGGTAAGCTAAATGAGCATACGCAAAGTAATAGAGAAAACTCAGCAAGGACAGCAGCAGCTGGTCAAACATTTAGTGCAGCACGTAAGGGCAACAGATTCGGAGCGAACGATTTTGGTGGCGGGTTGCCAGCGGTCGGGCACGAATATGTTGATGGATATTCTTGATTTGAGTTTAGCTACCGACGTTTTCCATGAACGTGATAACAGGGCGTTTGACCAATACCAAATGCGCGATATGTTGGTCATTAAGCAATTACAAAAACAAAGCAGAGCCCCAGTATTTGTATTAAAAACTTTATGTGAACTCGAGCTGTTGCCAGAATTGGCGCAAGAACTTGCACCCGCTAAAATTCTTTGGATTTATCGAGATTTTCATGATGTCGTTAACTCAATGTTGAAATCTTTTAGCAACCAAAGTCAGCAGGTTCATCGTCTAATAACGGGTCATGATGATTCTTGGTGGGGGCGAGGGTTGTCACCAGGCTCATTAGCATTATTGCGTTCATTGGTGACTCCAGATCTAACCGATACGGATGCTGCGGCGTTGCAGTGGTATGTACGCAATATTATGTTTTTTGAATCTGCCTTGGAAGGTGAGCAAAACGTAAAATTAATTAAGTACGAGCAGTTAGTTGCAGAGCCTCAATCAATATTAAAACAAACCCTTGATTTTGTTGATCTACCATTGGGAAATAAAATGACTAATTATATTTTTAGTGGATCGATAAGTAAGCATGCTGCGCCGAGTTTTAGCCCCGAAATAGAGCAATTGTGTCTATCATTATTAAGTAGGTTAGATTCCTCAAGTGCACGGATAAATTACCAAGGGTAGCCCATCGGGATAGCCCTCAGGGATACCTTGATCCAAGGAGAAAGGCATGTATACCAAATTGGTTTCGTCAGTACTGTTTCCTTTACACGAACAATTGAAGCGACATAGTAGTGTTGCTTTACGGCGTGAGTTGGAATCGAGCCAGTGGTTTAATACTGATAAGCTCGCTGCGATCCAATTATATAAACTCAACCAATTTATGCTGAGTATTGGCCAGCATGTGCCTTACTACCGAGGATTATTTGCCGACCTTGGTGTGGTTCCAGGCCAGTTTAAATCCGTTACTGAAATCGCTCAGCTGCCTTTGCTCGATAAAGCAACAATCCGCAACGCGGGGCCATTACTTCAGGCCGATAATGCTGGCCCACTCAGCCTGTTCAATACTGGTGGTTCAAGTGGCCAACCTTTGCAATTTATGGTTGGCAAGCAAAGAAAAAGTCATGATATTGCTGCCAAATGGCGAGCAACGCGCTGGTGGGATGTTGATATCGGTGACAAAGAATTAGTGGTATGGGGCTCGCCCATTGAGTTAAAAGCTCAAGACCGGATGAAACAGTTTCGTGATACTTTATTTCGCAGTCAGTTACTCCCCGCTTTTGCCATGTCAGAGCAACATTTAAAGGGCTATATTGACGATATTCGCCGCTTTTCCCCAACGATGTTGTTTGGTTACCCGTCTTCGCTGTCTTTGATTGCGCGCTATGCCAAGCTACATAACATCACTCTGTCTGACTTAGGAATAAAAGTTGCGTTTGTAACCTCAGAGCGTTTGTTTGAAAATCAAAGAACGTTGATTTCAGAAGTGTTTGCTTGTCCCGTTGCCAATGGTTACGGAGGTCGTGATGCGGGGTTTATCGCTCATCAATGTCCTCATGGTGGGATGCATATTTCGGCAGAAGACATCATAGTTGAAATTATCGATAAGCTTGGTAATCCGCTACCCGCGGGGGAAGTAGGGGAGGTTGTTGTTACCCATTTGGCTACCGCAGAATTTCCCTTTGTACGTTATCGTACCGGGGATTTGGCTTGTTTAGCAACTGACCCATGTCCGTGTGGTCGCCATTTACCTTTACTTGAAAGCATTGAAGGCCGTACCACTGATTTTATCATTGCAGCCGATGGCACCACTATGCATGCGTTGTCCCTTATCTATGTACTACGCGAATTGTCTAATGTGGCTGAGTTCAAAATTATTCAAGAATCTCAGTTCCACACGCGACTGTTGTTGGTGATGCAGTCGGATGTGGATAATGCCAGCATCGATTTTATTCGTCGTAATTTTCATCAACGCCTAGGCGACATACAGCTTGATATTGAGTTTGTTACACAAATTCCACGTGAGAAATCAGGTAAGTTTAAATACGTAGAAAGCAAAGTAGGGGTCACTTGGGATTATGCGTGATATCGCCCTCAGCTTAGTTTATCTCGGTTTAATTCCCTTTTGTTTAAAACGGCCAATGTGGGCTATTTTGGTTTGGTCTTGGCTGAGCTATATGAATCCTCATCGCTTAGTCTATGGCTTTGCTTATTCATTGCCGTTTGCGCAAACGACTGCAATATTAATGTTGATTGCATTACTCGTTAGTAAAGAAAAATTTACTATGCCTTGGAAAGACGCGAAGGTTTGGGTGTTATTACTGTTTATTTTGTGCATGGTGATCAGTACATTTAATGCCTTTTACCCTAATGTTGCTTGGCTCCAATTTGAAAAAGTAATGAAAATTCAAGTGATGGTGTTTGCGAGCCTCTATATTTTGACCAGCTACAAAGACTTGAAAGCGCTGGTTTGGGTTATTGTCATGTCAATTGGGTTTTATGGTGTTAAAGGGGGGATCTTTACCATTTCAACAGGCGGTGTTTATCGCGTGCAAGGGCCGGCAGATACATTTTTCTACGGTAACAATGAAGTCGGGTTAGCCATTTTAATTATTATTCCGCTGGTGCGTTTTTTGGCGGTTGAAGCATCACAAAAATGGATGAAAATCAGTTTAAATTTAATGGCATTTTTGTGCATTTTTGCGGTCGTGGGTACGCACTCTCGCGGGGCATTAGTGGGTGGTGTGGTCATGGCTGCTTTTCTTTGTTTGAAGAGTAAGCGACCCTTGTTGTCCCTCTGTTCCACTTTGTTAGTCGGCGCGTTATTAATTAATTTTGTGCCTAAAGAGTGGACCGAAAGGATGAATACCATTGAGACCTTTGAGGAAGATAAATCAGCCCTGGGCCGGATCAATGCCTGGCAAATGGCGTCGAACTTATCGAGTCAAAATGTAATGGGTGGTGGCTTTGAAGCATTTCAACGTCAGTCTTTTTATTTGTATGCGCCTGAGCCTAACATGGTTCATGACGCCCATAGTATTTATTTTGAAGTGCTGGGTGAGCATGGTTTCATCGCATTATTCTTCTTTTTACTGCTATGGTTTTTAGCTTGGCGTTCGGCGCAAAGTGTTATTAAATCAACGAATAAAGCCCCTCCAGGCTCGGAACTTGCTTCCATCAACCAGCTGATGCGCCATGTTCAGGTCTCTTTTATTGCTTACCTTTCTGGGGGGGCGTTTTTGGGTATGGCTTACTTCGATTTACCTTATCACCTGCTATGTATCATAGTGATAGCTAATGTTCTTACCCAGCAAGCTCCTGTTGCTGAGCCCGAAACTGAAGCGGCCATCAAACCAAATGTAAAACCGCATTTCTATAACTGACTACTAGGGGCGGTTTATCTTTCGTGATGTTTTTTGCAGCGAATTGTTGGTTATTTATACAAAATGTTCGTTGTGGCCAGCACCTTTGTGACATAGTGAACTACGCGAAAAGGTGATAACGCAGTAGAAATACCCAACAAACGCTGTCCTAAGGTTCGGCTAAAAGCGTTTTTCTCTTTGTTGAGCAGTATTTGCTTAGAATGCTAGGCTACACACTGCCCGCCGCGATAAAAACGCTTTTAGACAAGGTGTTCCCTATCGAACAAAAATTAACCACCAAAGATAAACAGCCCTAGGGTCATTTAGCTTAAGAGTTGCCCACACATTTTCTTATTTTACAAGACTACACATATTTTGCCCCTCTAGGTAACATGCTCTTTGGTTTTTACTCTGGTGCATTTAAATGAAAAATTGGTTGTTTCTTGCGGTTGCTATTGTTGCTGAGGTACTCGCGACATCTGGCTTGAAGGCCAGCGAGGGGTTTACAAAACTCTGGCCAAGTTTGTTGGTGGTTTTGGGATACGCCATCGCTTTTTACTTTCTTTCACTGTCTCTTAAAGCTATTCCTGTTGGTATTGCTTATGCAATTTGGGCTGGAATGGGGATAGTGTTGATTTCTGTTGCGGGTTGGTTGATTTATGGGCAAAAGCTGGACTTTCCCAGTATGGTAGGCATGGCCCTGATTATTGCTGGTGTCGTGGTTCTCAATGTGTTTTCTAAAGCGAGCGTGCACTAAGGGCCTGAGTTTAAATCAGCCGTACAGGCTACATTTCGTTTTCAGGGATGAAAAGCCAAAGCCTATCAGGACATATTCACAGCAGTTTACAGGCAAGCATACTATTTGCTGCTCCAGTTATTAACACAGACTTATCATGTCGAATACGACGCAATACCGTCAACTTAAATGGTTTTTCTTAATTTTACTATGACTGGGTTGCAGTAATGTTTTGAGGTAGTTTTCTAATTTGTATAGCGGTTTATAAAGGGCCGCTGGCGCGTCTAAGTTGCCTTGAGTGCTGTAGTTAAAGTAATTTAAGTTTTCGTGACAAACTTGGTTGAACAATGCAATGTCGCGATTGGTCATTTTACTCATCCACTTATTGGCATTTTTATTGTCAATATCGGCGGCCAATTTTGGGGTTTGTAATTCGTTTGGCTGGCTGGATTTAACTTTAAAATTATTAATGACATCGGGATGGAAATCTTGGCCGATGAAGTTAAGGGCCTCGGTGAGAATTTGGCTTGGCTGCGCGATTAGGTCTTCATAATTTAGCGTGATGATGCGATCGCTATATTCTGAATTGAGGGCTGAACGTAGTGGCTCTAGATAGTAGTTCCAATGCTTGGCGGCGGTGTAAACATTGTGAACACCAAAATCATGGCAACGATCTATCATTGATAAGGCGACATCGCGGCCATCTCGTACGATGGCAATAAATTTGGCATCGGGAAAATGGCGCGCTAGTAATGGAATGTGACGAATATAATAGGGCGTTTTTTCTCCCCAAACTGACTTGCCTTCGCCTCGCGCATTGAGTTGATACAGGGCGTCAATAAACTCTGCCATGGAGTGGTAATCTCGTTGATTGAGATCTTCCTCCACTTGGGCTATATCGGCTGGTAAACCATGTAAGTCCGTGTCAAAAAAATCGATATTAAAGTGTCTGATATCATTAAGTAGACTGGTAATATCTTGGCGAGTTTTGGGCGATGAGAATCCCTTTAACAGAGGAACAAAGAAGTGGGACTCCCCCGTAGGGATTGAGATGTTAGGGTGGCTGCGAAGCATAAATTGCAACAAGGTTGTGCCCGAGCGTGGTGGGCCAATAATAAAGAACTTGTTCATTATCTCTTCCCTGAAGTGCAAATATCCTACTATGACTCTAGTCGAGAGCACGTTAAGCAGCAAGGTTCGGTGTTGCTTTGTACAGCTTCACTTAGCTTGCTCTTTTCCCCTTTTTTACGCGCTAAGCTAAAAATTCACCACTATACTTAACCCGAGTCTTGGGTAAGCAATACTAAGGTGACTTAACCTTAATAACAGATAGTGTTAGGAATATGCTTGTTACGGCTGTTGGCTTGGGCTTTTTCATAAGGAGGGTGGATCTTGTTAAATAAGCTATGTGTTGTTATTTGTAGCCATCAACGCCAAATACTGCTGCAAAAAACCCTCGACTATCTCAATCAAGCGCAGCGACCCTTGCTTGAATTGCAAATTTGCGTGGTCGCCAATGCCTGTGGTGATGGCACTCAGCAGATGTTGGAGCGATACCATCAAGACCATCCTGGGAGTATTAAACTTATTTGGTTGGACGAACCACGCGCGGGTAAATCTATTGCCCTTAATCTTGCGTTAGCGCATCTGCCCGATTGGCATATTGCTTTGGTGGATGATGATCATCGGGTGGACAGTCAATACTTAGTGCAAATTGAGCAGGCCTTGTTAGCTTGGCCTAACGCCGACTTGATTTGTGGTCGCATCGTACCCGATTGGGATGGTTCTGAGCCCAATTGGGTGCATTTAAAAAGTGATTATGCGATTTATCCTTTGCCGATTCCAGATTACTCTCTGGGCGCTAAGCCGCTAGTGTTAGCGAATCAGCATCGCTTACCGGGTGGTGGGAATTTAGTGTTACGGCAAGGTTTATTTGCCAAAGTAGGTGGTTTTTCCGAAGATTTAGGCCCGACCGGACACAACTTATGTGGTGGTGAGGATGGTGAGTTCGTCAGTCGAGTAATGGCACATCAAGGCATTATTCAATACACCCCTGAGATAGTGCAATTCCATTATGTTGATCCTGAACGTTTACGGCTTACTTACTTGTTATCTAAGGCTTTTCAGCGTTCTTGCTCGGTGGTGATGCTGTCGTCGCCGTTATCCAGTCCGATCCCTAAATATTTGTGGCGTAAGCTATTAAGCTATTTGTTCCACATACTATTTTCATTGCATTGGCCTAAAACCCGCTTCTACATGATGCGCTGCGCTGCCGTGGCGGGTGAAATGTGTGGCTACTATCGGCAGCGTCGAGAATGAGCAGCCTTATACTGGTTATGTTGTTGAAGGCTGCAGCCATTCCTGCTGCGCTGGCAAGTTGTGGGTTGCTGCTGCTTAGTGTGCAAGATAGCGCTTACTCGGGGCCTAAAGTAAAAGCGGAAATAACCCAACACTTTTCACTGTATTTTGTTGCTGTGATGTTGCGTTTAAGCAGTTGGAGTTTTCTTATTTTCTTTTGGTTGGGGATGGCGGGGGCATTAATTGGTTTCAGTTTGCTACAGGTATCGGTTAGGGAGTTGAATTTTACAGCTTTAATGGCATCCGCCGGATTAATGATTTTGCTCGGCTGTGGCTTTCAATTTTGTTATCGCTTGCTGATCAAGCCCGGCGCTATATTAATTACGTCGAGTTACAGTATGGCGCGCTTAATCCCGTTATGGCGGCGTTTAAGTATCAGTCGACTGCGCTGGGTTGCGTTGCTATTTGTTGGCTCTTGCTGTTGGCTACTTTGGCAAACCAGCTTGCTATTGGCCGATGTGGCTCTTAGCTACATATTGCTATGTTGTTTGCTTGCCTTGCCGGTGTTAATTGCTTACTGGCCAGCACTGTGTTTCCCTGCGCGATGCTGGCCCGTTGCGGCTGGGCAGCAGGCCAAAATGAATGTGATTACCTTAGGCTGTGATACCTTACGAGCGGATTGTTTAGGCATTGATGGCTGTGAACGGCAGCTATCGCCAGCCATTGATACCTTAGCGAAGCATAGTTGCTACTATTCACGCTGTTATACGCCTATCCCGCGTACCGCACCGTCACTGGCCTCTTGGTTTACCGGAACCTACCCTGATAAGCACGGCGTTAAAACAAACTTTGTTTCTGATGAGACGGCCAAGCTTAAAGTCAGTGATTTGGCGTCAGAATTGGGCCGTGCTGGTTATCAGACCGCGGTGTTTACCGATTGGACCGGTTCCGATTTCAAAAAAATGGCGATGGGGTTTGATAAAATTCAAGCGCCAGATGATCAATGGAATTTGAAATACTTGCTGCGTCAAGGGCCTAAACACTTTCGTATGTTACTGGCTCTTTTTTCACAGAACCGCTTATTTAAACGGTGTTTGCCGGAGTTGTATTATTTACCTGGCGTGCCTTTAAATCAGGCGGTGACTCAAGATGTCTGCCATTGGTTAGCTTGTGAGCGTAAGCCGGACCAGCCGTTTTTTCTCAATATGTTTATTGGCGCCACGCATCCTCCGTTTAGCTGTGAATATCCCTATTACAGTGCTTATGGTTCGGCTGAATATTTGGGTAATTCAAAATTTGGCATGTGTAAGCTGAATGAGCCTGAAGATATTATTCGCAGCCAAAAAGAGCCTGAGTCTGCGTTTGATTTATCACAGATATTGCACCTTTATGATGGTTGCGTACGCTGTTTTGACGATCAAGTACGCCGAATAAAACAGCAATTAGATCAGCTTGGCTTAACGGAAAACACCTTGTTGGTGATATACAGTGACCACGGCATCGATTTTTTTGAGCGCAATTGCTGGGGCCAAGGTAATGATATTTTTGGTACGGCCAGTGCTCGAGTGCCATTGCTTATTTTTGATCCTCGCCAGCCACAGCCAGAATATAACCAGCAACTTTGCAGCAGTGTTGACTTGATGCCTTCGTTATTGAGTTTACTGGATTTGCCTATTCCCACTTCGGTACAAGGACGAGTGCTACAGCAGCATATTGAGCAGAGCTGTGTTTATTATGAAACGGGACTTTGGCTAGCGCCGCCACCGGCCATGCCTGAACAGCATTTGCGTTATCCTGAGTTGACTGAGTTATTGGAAATTCCCGATAAACAAACAGGTACGTTGGCAATCAAATTGCAATATCAACTAGCGGTCGAGCAAGCTCGGGATAAAATGTTGTTACATCAAGATTGGGCGTTGGCACGTTTAGCCATGAACTCAGGTTATCAGTATCAGTTATATAACTTTGTCAGCGATCCGAGCTTTACTACGAATTTAGCGTCGCAACACCCCGAGTTAGTTAACAAGTTACAATCGATGTTGTAACTAAAATGTATTTTATGCCCGCTTTATCTTTTGGCTTATTTTATCGGTTAATGAGCGTTTATCGAGGGCGCAGTCCATTAAAAATTTACCTAAGTCGTGATGGCTAGGGGCAAAATATTCGGCTAATTTTTGATAGCGGACTTGGTCATTGCTGCTTTCTTTTAATTGTGTGAGTAAATTCGATTCAGCTTGTTGGCGCTGACTTTTTTGTTGCAGCCATAACTGGGCTGCAATGGCGATCAGCTCGGACTCCGATAAGTGCACCTGAGGGGCTTGCTCAGGGTAGCGTGCAAAGTCGAGTGTAAACATGGTATGTCCGCCAAACCAAGTGTCGGCAACATGAGCATTGGATGCTGCAAACTGTTGATAATAGGCTTTTGCTTCAGCACGAGGTGGCAGTGCGGCTGGGCCACTAAAAAGGGCTTCCATTGCTTCTAGTATCCCAAAGCGGTCGGGGTTTAATTGGTTGTTTACATACATGGGCAAGAACTGATTGAACTGTTGTAAAAAATGTTGTCCTTTGGCGTCGAGGGATTCGTTTTGCATTAGGGTTTGCTGGCACAATTGAAAATCTATTTCATAACGCTGGCAAAAATCATAGATAAGATCGCCCTTGGCTAATTTAGTCGGGCAAAAAATAGCGGGCTCTATGTGGGCATAGCCAAATACTTTGGACCATTTTTCTAGCAACAATGCGTAATTAAAAAAGGCATCTTGTGGATCTTCAGGGCAAAAATAGTTTTGTCTCGGTTCGTTATATTTGAGCTTAGTACTATATAAACTAACAGCAAGTTGATCTTGACGCCGAAGGTAAACGCTAACAGCGATTTCTGAAAAGAGTGGTTCGAGTAACTCTTTTAGGCGTTGAATTTCATTCTCGCGAGTGAGTCTTGAATGGCAGTGTTCGTTAGAAAAAATAACCGTATGAATACCTTGTTGCGCAGCGTGTTTTATCTCTTGTTTAAGTTCATGTTGAAAGGTTGCGCGCCATTGTTGGCGCTTGCTTAGTTCTTGTAATCCGCGATAAATGTAAGCATCGTCCTGTTTGTCATCATCAAGGGCATAGGTGTACAACTTTAGGTGGTTTTCATCACCAGGAGAGCGTGCATACAGTATGCCTTGTTGGCTTAACACTTGTCGGTTGTTGCTGAAAAAATGCTGTAGAGAAGTGGTGCCCGTTTTTTCAGTACCGATGTGCAAAATGGCTTTCATGTTAGCTCCTGCTGTATTTTGTACGATCTTTTTGAGCGCCAATTATTGTCATTTCAGCTGCTATTTTTGGCTCGGTAGCCTTTAAGCATGCCTAAGGTATGGCAGGCGTTCATCCATTGCCGCAATGCTTCAGGTTGGCCTTTTAATTGTATAATCAAACTATGCCAACTCTGTTTAAGGACTTGAATAAATAAGAAGCCGGGAATGCCAAACAAGGTCTTGCCTTGATACTCAGCTTGGTTGAACTTGGCTTGTTTATAGCCACAGCGATAATGTAATTTTAGGAAATATAGGCGCTTTACGCGCCAAGCTTCAATATGATGTTGCACTTGCATTTGAGGCTCATAGCGTATTCTAATATTGGGTAATGCGAGGCATTGCTTAAATAACTGCATGTCTTCACCGCCGCCAATATCACTGCCGATACGATTGAATCTGGGATCGAATCTTAAGTTTGCATGGTCGCGAAATAGGGACATGTCATAAGCAATGTTAGCTGTCCACAGTGGAGATGTTGTATCTGTTATTACAAATGCTTCTTCGCCATAATCTACCGCCGCTAAGAAAGGTAAATACATATCAGTCAGCCATTTGGGTCTGGGGCAATCAAGCTCCAATATGACTTTTCCGCCCACAATATTAAAGCCATCTTGGCAAATCGATTTGCTGGCGGCCTCAATTAATCCTGGTAAGGGCAGTTCGTCATCATCAATGAATATCATCACGCCTTTATTTAAGCATTCTTTAATCGCACGGTTACGAGCGAAGGTTATGCCCTGCTGGGTTTCGGTTACCACTTTGAGCTCTGCACCCGGTAAATTTTGTAATTCACTGAGAACTTCTAAGGTGTTGTCCTGGCTGTTGTTATTGACGGCTAAAATATCAAAGGGGACGCTACAGGTTTGCGCTCTAATAGAGGCAAGTAATTTGGGCAGCCGCCAAGCGCGATTATAGGTACAAAAAGCCAGTGTGACTGATGCCGTCATATTAATGCCCTCGTTTTAAAGCCAGTAGCTGCTGATGCAGTCGAATAGGTAGCCAGCTAGGTAACATATAAAGCCATTGTTTTATTTTGCCGTAGCGTCGTTTCATCAATTGACGAAATACTTGGCGGGCAGCATTTAAGTCACCTTGCCAATAGGCTGTCATGGCTTGTGTATATAAGTGGCCCTCACTGAGCTGGGTTAATTGCCCTTGGCCCAGTTCATTGACAAGTTCGGGATGTTGCTTGAAGTAATCTTGTTGGATCTGAAAATGATCGAGCAAGATTTGCGCTCGATTATCGGTTTGTTGCCCATGTGAATGGTGAACGTAATAAGCGAGTACTTCAGGCACTCTGACAATGTCGCGATTAAGAGTCAGACGTAGCCATAGCGCAAAGTCTTCACAGGTTCGATAGTGAGTGTTAAACATACCATTTTCAATTACCAGCTCGCGATTAACTATCACGCCATGGATTGGCCAACGAGTGCTTTGGATAAGCTTTAATTTTTTATCTGGCATGGCTTGGTAATCGGGCGGTACAAAAGGTTCGCCTTGTTGGGTGCCCACGTTTTGCCAGCCACAATAAGCAAAATCTTGTTGCTCCCTTTCGAGCGCT
This sequence comes from Motilimonas sp. 1_MG-2023, assembly GCF_030547455.1. Taxonomy (NCBI): domain Bacteria; kingdom Pseudomonadati; phylum Pseudomonadota; class Gammaproteobacteria; order Alteromonadales; genus Motilimonas; species Motilimonas sp. 1_MG-2023. The sequence continues at coordinate 80,167 of NZ_JAUOPX010000005.1, forward strand.
TGGCTCATCTTTTGTAAAAAGTCATTACGCCAGCGATCATCTGCATCTAGAAAGCACAGGTATTGCCCTTTTGCTTGGCTAATGCCGTAATTACGTGCACTTGGTGCCCCCTGATTAGTTTGAGTCAACAGTAGAATTCGAGGCTCTTGGGTCATTAATTGCTGTGCGATCGTTGGACTGCTATCGGTTGAGCCGTCGTTAATCAAGATTAATTCGAAATCGGTTAAGCTTTGCGCCAACACTGAATTGACGCTTTCAATTAAGGTTTTTTCAGCATTGAACACAGGCATGATCACCGACACTATCATGAGGCCACCTTGGTTTTTAAAATGCGCGAGGCATAGTAACCCGCGACGTCAAACCAGCTCATTTTATTACTTATAAATGTCAGCTTACGTAGCAACGTAGGGGCGCAATCATTGGCGAAAACGGTGATACGAGGGATCGTCAGTGGTTGAGTATGGGGTTGCACAGCGCCTGCACGCGTGGTGCAAGCGTACTCAAATCCAGCTGCAGCCAGTTGTTCCTCATGATGCTGTTGATAGCGGCCAAAGGGGTAAGCAAAACTATTAACGGCTTTGCCCAGCTGCTGCTCCAAATCATCTTTACAGTTGTTTATTTGTTGTTGCGACTGCGAAGCTGAAAGGCGAGTTAAATCAAGATGGTGGCAAGTGTGGCCACCAATTTCCCAACCTTGTTCATCAAGCTTTTGCAATTGTTGGGGCGAGAGCAATGGCTTAGGATTCGGGCTCCATTGACTCACAGCAGGCGCGGCACGAGTGACCATAAATAAGGTGGCCGGAAATTGATACTCAGTGAGTGCCGGTAACGCATTGGTTAAATTATCAAGGTAGCCATCATCAAAGGTAATCGCAATTTGCAAGCCTTGGCTATCTCGGGTTGTCATTAATGTGTTAAGGGTGACAACTTGGCTATTTAGCTGAGCTAATAAAGCGAGATGCTGCTTAAATTGGGCGAGTGTGCTGTCGTATTGGGTGGCTTGCTGCGATAGTGTTGGCACGCTGTGATACATCAGCACTATCTTACGTGGGCGATCTAAAAGATTAGCGGCAAATAGTGGGTTAATCATCCGGCTATCCTTTCATGTTGCAGCCAATGGCGAATTTCGTTTTATATTTTTTAATGGCGAGTTTTGCTGCCATCAAAAATCTGCCTCGTTCTGCAGCAATTGCAGTAGAAGGCAGAGTAAAAAACAAAATTAGTGCCAATAATGGTGAGCAGACTAAACAAAGGATAAAGCCAGAGGGCGTGTTGACATCCATGTTAGCCATATTCATCCCTTTTAAGAGTAGAAGAGAAAGGCCCAAATAGCCGAGTAAAAAAACAAAAACACCACTCAGTTGGCGTAACCACTGTTGCAGCGATAAATTCACTAAAGGCAGGGCATAGCTTTGTGCTCTCACTAAGTTATAAGCACTGGCAGCAACTAATGCATAACACAAGCTGCTGAGATCTCTTTGCCAAAACGCAATACAATAAATACCCAGTAAAATAATAATCTCTATATTTATTCTCATGTCTTTTAGCAGTTTTGCTTTGCTAGAAAGCACGGTACTGGCAGGGTTTATCATTAAGCGGATAAAGCCACTCCAAGCAAGGATGCCCAGTAGCTCGCCTGATATTGCCCAGTTTTCACCAAAGACGAGAGAGATAAACGGCTTAGACAGGAGTGCAAGGCTAATGTAGATGGGGCCAATATAAAGCAATAACACACTACAAACTTTTATAAAAAGATCTTGATAGGCCTTTGGTTGATCTCTCAGTTCTGACATGCGGCGAAAGTTAGGTTGTGCCAAGGCATTAACAAATACCATCAAAGGGGTTTCGGCTAAGCTATCGGCTTTATTCATCAAACCTAGAGAGCTTGGGCCTAACAAGCTGCCAACCAGAAAACGAGGGATTTGATTCCGAACGTAAAACAGTAAATTATTGCCGGTAAAAGTGGCGCCAAAGTTGGCTAACTTGTTGACCGAAGCGCGCTTCAAACCAAGTCTTGGTATCCAGTGACTGCAGCGGGTGAGCAATGGAAATGAGATTAAGCTACTGACCAAACCGCCAATGATTAAGCTGTGGGGATTGCGGTAGACCAAAGCCAGTACCAAGCTAATGGTTGAACTGGCGATTAAAGTGATGATTTTAATTCGGGTAATGTGGTGATACTGATAATCACGTTGTAGCAGTACACCTTGAATATTGACCCAAGGTCGAGCGATGAAGGTGGCGGCCGCGAGCGGCATCAGACTGAGGTAAATATCTTGTTTAAAAAAATCAGCAAAGCTTGGGCTGACAGCGGTAAAAGCAGTAAAAAATCCTAAACCTGTTAGCAGTTGTATCGTAAAAACGGTGCGCCTGTCATCCTCTGTTATCTGGTGCTGACGTACGAGAGCTTGACCTAATCCACCTCCGACCAGCAAGGAGGCGAAGCCAGTAAATATTTGTACCGTGACGACTTGGCCAAAGTGTTCGGGTAATAAAATACGAGCCAGAGCAATGGAAAAACCAAACTCAATCACGCGGCAGCTTAAATTCCCTAGGGCAACCCAAGATGCGCTTTTGCGTAGAGTACTTGAAGAACTCATTAGTTAAGCCCACACTATCAAGAAATAAGCGTGCACTTTAGCTTGCCATTTACTGTGCGTTAGTGGCATGGGGCTGCTCAGTTTGTAAAGCTTGAATTCGATCTTGTCGTGGCTTGATCGTGCGAAGTTTAGGAGCGAGTTGTTTTACTTCATCTAATTTAGCTTGCGCTAAAGTGAACTCCCCAATTTCAGTATAAATATCCACTTCGAGCAACTGTGCTCTTATGTCCTTCGGTTTGTATGTTAGGGCATGCTGTAATGACTTTAAGGCGTCGTCATGGCGTTTATCGAAGTGTGCGATTTTAGCATTGAGTAAATAAGTGTCGTACCAAAGTGGGTACTGTTTACCAGCGTGCTCCATCATGTAATCAATATTGTTTTTTGCCCGATTGAGATAGTCTTGGCGCTCGCCTGCATGGGGGCTGGTATAAAAACGATTTAAGTCGGCCAAGGCAAAGCAATGATGATGTATGTGTACAAAATCTTTGCCAATGACATTTTTCCAATACAAGGTGGTAGGGTGATCGGACTGTAGTCCAATCTTGGCTTTGCAATAGCCTGGCAGGGACGCCAGTTCATTCGCGTCGGGAGAGATGCTTTTTACCGCCGCCTGTGCGGAGCAAGAGAAAACTAATAAACACCAAAGCCATTTCATTTTATACCCCTTCAAGTTGTTGGGTTTGTTGCGCTACCTTTTCCCAGCTTAGTTCATCTAGTACTCGTTGATAGGCGTGACTGGCGAAAGATTGATGGTCTTGAAGTAAGCGGATCAGGGCTTGGCTTAATGCGGCAATATCCTCGCCATCAACATTTAGGCCGGTTTTTTCATGTAACACGGCGTTCGGCGGGCCGCCGACAATACCTGACAAAGACGTTTTACCGCAGGCCGCGGCTTCTATAAAGACCATGCCAAAGCCTTCGGTATCACCATTAATTTCTCGATTAGGCATAACGAAAATGTCACAGGCATTATACCAACGTGGTAGATCGTCAACGTTGACATGGCCAAGAAAACTAACTTGCTCTCTCACTTTTAATTCGTCGGCAAGCTGTTTGAGATAAGCCTCGTCTTCGCCGATTCCTATTATGGCATAACGTACATTGATGCCTTGTTCACGGAGTAATGGTAAGGCGCGAATCACATTATCAAAGCCTTTACGCCGACTGAGCCGACCAACAGAGAGTAATAACTGCTCTTTTGGTTGTAAGCCAATTTGCTGCTTTAAATCTTGGCAAGGCAACTCAGGTTTGAAGGTGCTGGTATCAACTCCTGGATGGATCAAGGTGATTTTTTCTTTGGCGATGCCAAGTTTTAATAGCTCTTCGCGAGTAAATTCACTGTTGGCAATAATGGTGTCGCAGTGTTGATAAACGTAGACCATGGCTTTAAATTTGTTTTTTTGTCGCCAGGTTGTGATCTCTTCACCATGAGCATAAATGACACATGGAATGCGAAAGACTTTACTGCAGAGTAAGGCGATTGCGCCTTCGGGTAGTACGCGGCCAGCGTGTATGACTCGACTGCGATAGTGTATGCAAACCCAGCAGCTGTGGAACAATAGGTTCAAGTACATCCAAAGTGACTCTGGTTTTAGCCAGCTTACTCGAGTGAGGCTGATGCGATGCACTGTGTTGGGGTGAGTACTATCATGTTGCGCAGCCCCTGCCACATCTGCGGTAATGATGTGATGCTCTTTACCGCCTAAGCGCCGATAAACTTGGTCAAACCAGACGGCGGTTCCGCCCTTGGTCGGTAAAAACAATTCACTTAACACTAGAATGCCTTTTTTTCTTGTCATGCTCAGCTCCCTAGTGCCGATTTAGTAACCGATAACACATCTCGTAGTGTGACTTCACGCTTGAAAAAACCTTGAGTTATGCTTCTAAGCGCTGCCCAGCGTAATTCTTGTTTGAGTTGACAATAGGCCAGATCTAGATTGGCTGCACGTAAGGCTGCTTTTAAACCAGTATGAATAGCAGGTTTAAAGGACTCTTGAATCAACTGCTTGTAAGCAATTAGCGTTTGTTGTTGGGCAAAAAGCGGGTTGCTGCGAGTGGCGCTGCTTGGATGAACATAATAGGCGGCTAAAGGCTGAGTTACAGCGCCGATACAATTGGCGTGCTGGCAAAGTCGAATTAATAAACTAACATCTTCACACACTTTTAACTCGGTGGGGTAGCCGCCACTTTGTTGGAATAGCGTTTTTCGAACGCTGAGGGTATGGGTATCACCGAAATGCTTACCGACAAAAAGGGTCAGGGCGTGTTCGTCAAAAGTTAGCTGAGTTTGACTTGGGTACTTGCCCAATAAATATTGGCCAGCTGGGGTTTGTGCTAAAGATCGCTTAATGGCATTGTCGCCATCAACCCAGTATTCAAAATCCCCCGTTAGGATATCTATGCTAGGTTGTTGCTGGAGCCATTCACCGTGTAATTGAAGACGGTCAGGGTAATACCAATCGTCGGCATCTAAAAAGCACAGCCAATCTCCCCCAGATTTCGCCACGCCAAAATTTCGAGCTGCGGAAACGCCTTGATTTTCTTGGTAGTAGTAATGTACCTGGTGTGATGTAAATGCTTTGGCGATCTCGGCGCTGTCATCAGTCGACCCATCATCCACCAGAATAATTTCATAAGCAGGCCAGCTTTGCTGCAAGATAGAATGGATCGCTTTGGCTAAGGTTTCGGCTGCATTATAAAACGGCACTATCACTGAAAACTTAGGTTGGTATTGGGCGTCAGTGACAGTCTTGACTGTCTCTGATGATTTTTTGGTCGGGGCGAGGTTATCAAAGGGGTTACTCATAGCCAAGCTTCTGCATTAGTGGGGCAATGGTATCTTGGATGGACACTATCGCGTCGTAGTTACGTTTTTTCCATTTCTCTGGCTCGGGCTTACCTGAAACCATGCTGGTGGGCCTTGATGATAGTTGTTCACAGTGCCGTTGCATCTGCGGGTTGAAATTCAACTCAAGTTGCTGGCAAACGCGATTTATCTGTGCCACGGGTTGTGCAATAAATTGCTCATACTGCAGCTCAACCCATTGCTGAGGGGGAATGAGCTGCTTTGCTTCTAATGCTAAATTGTTGGCACTGAGCCATTGCATTGCACACACTTCGGCAAGGCTACTTTGATTGTAGTCACGCCATTGTGGTGGTAAAAAAAAGTGCCACTGATTGAATTCGCCATGCTCGATGTTGACTGGCTCAGGGCTTGCACCAAGAAATTGGTTGAGACCAAAGTGGTTGTGGTTACGCCATCCATCCATTAATGAGCTGATATTGTCACGCCCGTTACGGTATAAAAATACAAATTTGGCATTGGGAAATAGCTGATAAAGATAGGGTAAGCGCAAAATGTTGATACAGGTTTTATCTAAAATTTGGCCGTGGCTAAGTCGTTGGTAATAGTGTTTAAAATAAGCATTTCTATGAGCGGGTTGGGCGTCTTCTGCAGTGGCGGCTTCGGAATGCCATTGATTATGCTGAGGTCCGTGTAGCTTATGCCATAGTTGTGGGGTTTCATAGCCTAATGAGACCACTTCATTTGATTCGCCTAGTGTTTCAAAGGTGACCGTAGTGCCACTACGTGAGCAACCTATGATGAAAATTGGGTCAGGAGTGTTGGGTTGAGTGATTTGCCACCATTGACCTTTAAGCTCCTGCTTTAATGCTGTCAGGTTTTTATGCAGGTAGTCTGCGCTGGTGAGCTTGTGCAAGATGTTGCTGGCCATGGTGTCCGCGTCCTTGTGTCTACTAATGATTTTATTACTTTTTTAGTTTGGTCTCGTTTTCTGGTTTTGGTGTTGCCACAAGTTAAAATCGGCTATTGGTTTCATCTGTATGATGAGCCAGCAGATAAAGTTCAGCCCAGTTAAAGTAGCAAGGTGGCGAAACTTTGGGAGCGTAAAAGCGCGATTTCGCCAGCACTGTAAGCGATGGCGCCAGTTATGGATCAGAAGTTTATCGGGATCATGTTGTGGCAAACGTACTAACTCGAGACTTGATAGGAAGCAACAATCTGGCCATGTTTTAATGGCTTGCTCCAGTAGGTTTCGTATTTGGCTCAAGCTGTTTTGGCTGCCCTCTGGTGAATTAACAAAATTAAATCGATGGGTTTCAAATAGGCAGGGACGTGCCAATCCAATGCTGTTACACACTTTGTCTAGCGCTTCTTGCCATTGGTGACCAAATTCGGGCTCAAAATATTGGTTTCTTACTAGGTATGTTTGCCCTGTGGCAGAAGTTTGATGATTAACGATGCGTTTTTTGTCAGAACTAAAATGGCTATCAGTTCGTTTGATAAAGCGCTGTCCGGGTGTGATGATGGTATGAATACCATGACTGCGCCAACTGATTTCCACCTCTTCGCTCCAGACGAAAGTCGGTGGCACTACAACTTCAGGGGCAAAACCAAAACAACGTTTAAATAAGTCTACCTCTTGCTTTACCGCTACCGCAATGTCAGCAATGTTTAGCGCTGGGTTCCAGCGACTTTGTAGTGGCGATGGCAGTTTTTCGGTGTAGGCGCTATCATGTTCAAGCCATTCTTTTAATTCATTATTTTTCTGTATTCCCGAGAGTAGCTTACTTGGCCAATAATGCTCGCGACCATGTAATTGCAATGAAAATACACCCGCTTGCTGACCTTGTTTTAGGCTACTGAGAATATCGGAAAATTGCGGCAGACATAAGTCGAGGCCGGCATACTCTTGGTACTGACTCTGCTGAATTTTCTCAGCATCCGGAATGGATAAGACGGCGCCTATGGTCATATGAGCGCAATGGCCTCGATAGTCTCTAAATTCACTGAGTAGCTGCTGGATCTTATGCAGTGTTTGAGCGTGCTCGATTGGGCCCGGCCCCCAATCGTCACTTTCAAAGATAATAATGGGCTGCTTAATCATGGGCTCTAACCAAAACTGTCTCAGGGAGTGGCGGTAGCTAAGTAATAAAATTAGGTTACCCACTATTAGCCATAAAAATATAATTTCCAATGAAAGCAATATCATGCAGCAGCTTCCTTGTTGGTTTTTAGTTTCAGCTGTTGGTGCGCTTTTAGCCACAACCCCAGCATCATCAGGATCCAAATTAGCTCGCCATAGTATTCAGCATGCTCCTGTTGATGCAGTTGTTGAACTTGGCTGAGTAGCTGAGGCGAAAAAATATTAAGGCCAGAAAGCGTATTGATACCGGTGCTGGCTAAATCTTGCAGTGCTTGGTTTTCTTTGGTCCAAATACCAAAGGGTAAGCCAAAGCCATGTTTAGGTTTCTTTTGCAGCTCATGAGGCAGAAAGGTTCTAAAGCTTTGCTTGTAGAAATGGCGCAGCTTTCCAAAGGGTAGCTTCCACTGACTGGGGATGCGACAGCTAAGATCGACTACTTCACGGTCTAACATCGGGAAGCGAACGTCTATGTTTGCCAGTTGGCACATGCTACTCACTTTACGTAAGTCATTATCGGCTAAGGTATGTTTCCAATCGAGCCAGAGCATTCGGTTAAGTTGGCTGGCTGGCTCTGGTATGTCAAACCAAGTTTGGTTCTGTTGTTCGGGCTGCTCTACATCCACTTGTGCTAAGAATTCAGGGGTGAAAAAATGCTCTGGGCCAAGGCGATGTATAAAGTTGTAGCTTTCTAATCGCGTCGGTAGCTTTATTTTGGCTTGGTTGAGATAGCTTTGTATTTTTTGCCCTAAGCGCCATTGCTTTAAAGTAGAAGATTGCAGTAACGGGTCGCATACGTTTTTTTGTATAGCCGTTGGTAGTTGTTGATAAATTTCAAAAATTTGCTGCTTGGCATAGCGGGCATTTCCGGCAAACAGCTCATCGCCGCCATCACCTGCTAATAGGGTGTTCATGCCATGCTGCTTAGCTAGGCGGGCACAAAAATAGGTGGGCACGACAGAGGAATTGCCAAATGGCTCATCTTGCCATGCGGTGATCTTGTCGATCACGTCGGCGGTTTCATCGGCCTCGATTTTTAATTGCTGCATAGGGCTAGAAAAATGCTTCGCACATAGCTCAGCCCAAGGTAGTTCATTGTATTTTTCGACATGAAAGCCAATCGAAAAGCTTGGGCTATTGGCTTTTATTTGGTTGAGTAAGCCGGTAATGGTTGAGCTGTCTAAACCGCCACTTAAAAAGCTACCTACTTGCTCGGCAGACTCAGGTAGCTGGCGTTGTACGGCCTCTTGTAAGGTGGTGAATAACGCTTGTTGCAATTCCTGCTGACTTTGCTTTTTGTCTTCGCTGAATTGCGGGACAAAATATTGTTGGTGTGTGAGTTGGCCATCCCTAAAGCGCAGCATTTCACCAGGTTTTAGCTTGTAAATCCCTTTGAAGATCGTTTGCGGGCTAGGGATCATATGAAAGTAGAGGTAATTAAATATGGCTTGGTGATCAATAGCAGGGGCTTGCTGTAATTGCAGTAAGAGCATATTCATACTGGTGGCGAATATAAGTTGCTGCTCTACTTGGGTGTAATAAATACACTGGCTAGCGAATGGATCGCTGGCGACAATAGATTGCTTGGTATCGCTATAAACTAAAGCAAAGCGCCCGTTAAGTTGATTGAGCGCCTGTTGCGGTGACTGTATAAACTGATGGCTGAATTGTTGCTGTGCGCTTGGCTGGGTTAATGCCGTTTGCAGCCACTTTGGGTGGCCTATTAAGCAGTAAAAACCAAGTTGGTTTGAAGTAAAGCTTAATTCAGGTTGCTGGGTGGCAAGGCTTAGGTTGGGCCTATCAATCAGGGTTAATTGCCGTGCTTGGTTAACCCGAATCTTGGGGGACCCTGAAATGCCAACCATTGCATCCATGCGCGTTTTCCTGCCAAATTGAACGTTTTTTAAGTGTAGTCAAAAATAAATTTGTTAGGGTAAATCTGTTTATTTTCATACTTTAGGTGGTAAGGAATAAGTGACTTTTTGTTGCTGATCCTTGCGCGAGGTGACGCAAACAAGTTCAACCACCAAGGTAAACAGCTCCAGATCATTGCTAGCTTTCATGGCGGCCGCTAGATCGCTATTTCTTTATGTGCCAAGTTTTCACCTGTTGCGCCTGTTGCGCCTGTTGCTGTTTGAGTTCTATTTGTGTCGGTGTAATGATTAAACTGAGCTGGTAATTGAGCCGCGAGAGGGCGAGCTGATGGCGTCCCTGCTCGGTGAAAAAAGTGTGCTTTGTGATATTGGTTCGATTGGCTAGCTCGGGCTTGAGAACTACCAAAAATTCATCGTTAAGTTGCTGCTTTTCAGGGATTATCTCTAATCGCCATTGACCCGGCTCGGGTTTTGGTTGGCGTTGTTGGTTGATGATAGTGTTGATCTTTCCTGCTTCATCGTAGTTTTTTCCGTCGACATAAAAGTCAAATTCTGGGCCGCCTAAGGTAAGCACGTATGATTTTTGTGGTAACAAGGGTGATACCCATAAGTTAGCCTCTTGCTGGCGTTCATATTGGGGATAATTTTGTACTAACCAGTCACCATTTTCTTGTTGGCGAGGAACTTGGTTGGTATGGAGTAACCAGCGTTTGGTAAATGCGCTGTGAGTGGCTAGCACCAGATCGTACACTATGGCACTGTCTAAAAATTTATCATAAATAAACAGCCGCTTGATGGACTCTACTCGACGCGTTCGGGCCGAAAATTCGCCTCGGCCGGACGCTAGATTGGTATAGGCAGGGGTCAGATCTGCGTAGACTAATACAAAATCATTGGTTTGGACTTGCTCTAGCACCTTAGCAGTATGATAAGTATCTCTTTGTTGCTGCCATTGCGCTAGGCTAACTGGCGCGGCGCTGCCCCAGCCAGAGCCAATACGCCTTTGCCCACCATCATTGGCTATTTCACGTTCGGCTTGGCCTGAGTTTTTTGCGGGCATTGGCTGGTTGTCTTTAGGATCGGTGATAGTCAGGGTGTTATGGGCAATGGTTTGATAGCTGTAGTTTAAATGGTGATCAGCGCCATAGCCGGGGCCGTAGAAGCCACTGTCGATAGCAAGAGGGCTACCTTTGTATAGGGTGAAGCTGCCTTGATCTAAATGTTGGTGTGACCAGTAGTTATCACCTGCACGAAAATTGACCATAGTGGCTTGATCATCGTCACTGCTACGCGCGATTAAATGCCCAATACCGTCAAACCATTTAGCCCAAGGCAGTGGTGCGGGTTGAGCAGCGGGGAGCATCTCTCCAGCCAGCGGTCCCCAAGGCCATGAGGTAGGAGCTAGGTCGCGATGACTGATCCTATCTAAGCTAGCTTGGTGGTTAAGCTCAAGTGCTAAGGCTAGTTGATCGGGTATGCCTCGGTTGAAAAAGCGGCCATCACCCCAGCGAATCTGACTATCATCTGGCCGAATACGATACAGTAGAAAATCGGCAAAGCCTCGGATGCTGGGCTCGTTGAAAAAATTGTCACCAGTTGCTTTGCGCCACATTGCAGGTAATTGATAGATGGCTTGGCCAATGCCTATTCCGACATATTCGGCGCCTTCATGCCAGCCGCCATGTTGCCCCATAACCTGACGCCAAACTGGCAATACCTGCTCTAGCCAAGTGTAAGCCGTAAAATTCATCACCGCATCAAACTCTGGTGACTCTTGATAGCCAGCAATAGCGCAGGCCATAAGGGCTTGCAATGGGCTGTTATACAAATATACGTTATAGGGAGAGAGTTGTTCGGTGACAATATAATTTTGGGTAAATTGACAACCTTCCAGTAACTTAGCCCTTAACTCAATTAGTTGTTGCTGACTCCAACGGGTATAAAGCCAGTCATAAGCAAGGGCGAGGGGTTTTACTTGTACATTGCCGCGGCCACTAAATTTAAGTGCCATTAAGCTTTGATGCAGCTGCGCTAAATCCACTGATTCTGGGGTGAAATAAGCGAGCTGTACTTGGCTTTCTAACTTACCTCGCTGGCTAAGCCTTGCTAGGGAGCGTAAGTATTGGCCATCATTTTTCAACGCCACTATTTCTTCAACATTAGGTGAAGGTAGTCTAGGGCGCAGTGAATTAAATTTGTTAACGTCAAATTGATAGCTATTGGGTGCGGCTTGAGCTGGCGTTGTTATTTGGCTGAATTGATGAATGCTTAACATGGCGCCAACTAACAGTAAGCATAAAGAAAATACGGCGATGGGCCAATAAGGAACGTGAGCTTCCTGTTGGTTTTGAGTTAAGGCGACATAACGATTGCGCCAAAAATGAACAATAAAGATCCAGCTTATAGTGGCGATAATCGCATCGGTAATATCGGGATAGCGACCCGGCTGACCGACTTGCAGAGCCTCTAAGGCAATAAAAAGTAACGCTATCGCAATGGCACAAATCAGTTCTCGCTTAACAAACCAATTTGCATGGCGTTGCATGGCACAAAAAGCCAATGCAAATACTGGCCACACCACGTTGAACATAGTGGTGGCAAAGGCTAAGTTTTGTAATTGATAAAAGAAAGGTACCCAGTTAAATTCTTGTATCTCACCTGTACTGGGCATTAGCGCTTTGATGAGTAACCAAGCTAATACTATCCCTGCTATGACGGAATATTGCCGTTGACTGGTTTGCTGTTGTTGGCAAGCAAGCAGCAGAATGAGGCTGGCACTGATGCTGCCGAGTACTAAATCCAAACTCAACCAGTGATACAAGATAAAGGGGTGCAATAAGGTTAGGGCTAAGGGGGTAAACCAAGCTAACCAGCGTTTTGGCGCTAATAAAATAGCCCGTAGTAATAACCCCATAATCAGGTGTTGTAGGAAAAAACTCACCAGTTTGAAAGCGCTAAAGTCGTATAAGTGAGGCGCGAACAAGGGCTTAATACTTTGCCATACACCGAACGGACTGAGGTTTGGTTGCAGTGGGCTAAAGTAACCAATGAGCATACAAACTAGACTTAGCATACCTAACAAACTACTCGGTCTATCAATTATATAATGCTGATACAGGCGGTTTATTTTTTCTAAGTAGTTGCTGTCTGGATGGTAGCGAGCGGCGATTAAACTGCCTAGCCCGCCACCTAAGGTGTTGAGTAATAAATCCAGCTGGGAAGTATTTCGTTCAGGTAAAAAATATTGTAAATATTCCAAGCTATAGCTGAGCAAAAATGCCCAGAGCAGCACCCATAAATGGCGCTTAATCACGGCGCCATAAAAGTGTTGATGCAGCATAAAACCAAAAGGTAAATAGATGATGCTGTTTACTAAAATATCGGTACTGCTTAGCCCTGCTGGTTGGCTGCTAAGCACTGACAACAAGTTTGGTAAGGGGATGCTCTGCCACTGGCTAAAAGGGTATAAGGTGCCGTAAGTGATTAGAATGGCGTATAAAGTTAATGGCCATGCACTAATGTGTAACGAGTGTGATGACGCTGATGCAGAGGACTTAGGTGTGAGTGAGATACTTTGCACACTGAGTTTGCGCAATTGTATCAGACCCATCATTAGCACTATGTAAGGAAGCAATGATAATAGGGTAATAAGTGCCATTGAAACCTGTTGTTGGCGATCAAAGCCCAGCATAAAGCTTAAAGCGGAGTATTGACTGCCGTACTTTTCTACTTGGCTTGCGGTGCTGAGCCAGATTAAACCAAAGCTAAATAACCAAGCAATAAAATAAACCAAGATGCGTCGGCCTAAGCGATTAGGATGGCTAAGTAAATCTGCAGCGAAAAAGAGTATAAATAGTGCCGCGGTGATACCAATCAGGCCAAAAGGTGATTGTAATAGTTCGGTAATGTTGTCGGTAGCGGCAAAGGTAATAATAACTAAGTAACTAAAGCTGTAAATAAAAGGACAAAGGGCCAGCCAAAGCCATTTTAATGGGTTGTTTAATGTGGCCAATAACCAACTTAGCTGAATAAGCCAAAGCCAAGCAAAAAACCGCATCATTAACTCGGTTTCCCACGGCCACTGATAAATGGGGCTACCAAGAATATCAAATAAGCTTTCAGCTGCTACTTGGCTGCTTAAGATTAACCAGAGTAAGCAATGACTGATCAGTAAGTAGCCGAGCAAGGACGCAATCGAGATTGAAGTGCGTAATAAGCTAATCGGAAACACAAACACTAAGTAAAGGGTGGCAACTATCGCGAAACTTAAGCCGATAATATTAGATTGTGCAATGAGCTCGTTGAGGTTTTTTCCTAAAGGGAGATAAGGCAGAAAAAACAGCAAAGCAATGAAAGCGGCAAACAGTGGTAGTAAGTGCAGGATCTGGTATTGAACCAGCGGCCAAAGTGGCGTTTTTAATTGAGCGTCAGCGGAATTGAGAGTCGGCTTCATTAAGCATCCTTGCACAACAAAAAAACAGCGTTGTTACAAGTCTAGTCAGCCTAGGGCTAATGGTGTTGGAATTTTAAACGAGATATAGGAATATAAGTGGCACTAGTTGTTGTTAATGCCACCCATTGCTAATTATGCAGTTTGTTTCGTGGGCGTGTTAGATTGCGATTTTGTTGCATCGCTGTGCGATTGATAAAACCAAAAACGTTTTCTGCCAGTAGTTCTAGCCATAGTGTTATCCAAAATAAATGTGTAGCGTGTAGGGGATTATTGAGCGTTTATCGACGGAAGACTTAGATACAACGGAGGACGAAGGTAAGAAGTGTTCGGAGGTATAAATGAAAGCAATAAAAAGTGTTGGGTAAAATAAATGCTGGCCGAAACCAGCATTTTTACTAAGTAAAGTTCTAATTAAAGACCAATTACGTTAGCAGCTTGAGGGCCTTTTTGACCTTGCTCTAGGTCAAAAGAAACTTTTTGACCTTCAGCTAAAGTTTTGAAACCTTCAGAAGCGATTGCGCGAAAATGTACGAATACGTCAGCGCCGCCGTTATCTTGAGTGATAAATCCGAAACCTTTATCTTCGTTGAACCATTTAACGATACCAGTAGTGTTAGACATGATGTCTCCTAACTTTTAAAAAATAATTTGCATAAAATGCGTTGTAGTAGCCAGAGAATAATTATTTATGTGTTGCGAAAAGTATGAAAGGAAAGACTTCATGACACTAACTGTAATACAGATGGAGCGAAGGTTTCTAAAGCATAAAATTACGATGTTACATATAAACAAAGGACTGTCTGACAGGCCGAGTGCGACAATAGCACAGTTAAACCTAAAGTAAACCAATATAATTTTATTAAACGAGATAAATTCCCTTTTATTTATCTAGAGTTATGCGATTTTTCCATCTGTTATCATGGCGATGCTACTGTTTAGCGGCTGTGTTCGGGTGGTTAAAATATATTCAGGGGTGCAGATGATTCAGCAAATTGAACAAGTATTAAGTTTTATAATGGAAATTGAGAAGCTCAAAAATGTGCATCGTAAAACCAAGCCTGTAGGACTGACGCGATATGAAAACTCGGCCGAGCATAGCTGGCATGTGTGTTTATCGGCTTTGATGCTACAACAATATGCTAATGAGCCTGTGAATATAGACCGCGTGATTAAAATGCTGCTAATCCATGATTTAGGTGAAATTGATGCTGGCGATACTATTATTTATGCCAGTGAAACACCTGAAAATAAAGCCTTAGAGCTAGCGGGTATAAGGCGCATGATGGCGTTACTGCCTGAAGGCCAAGGTGAACAATATATCGAACACTGGCGTGAATTTGAGGCCGGGGAAAGTAATGATGCAAAGTTTGCCAAAGCCATCGATCGCGTGCCGCCGCTATTACATAACTTACACGGCGAGGGTCATAGCTGGAGAGACAACAAGGTAACCAAGGAACAAGTGTTTAAAGTCAATAGTCGCATTGCCAAAGGCAGTGAGCCCTTATGGCAAGTGCTTGAGGAGAAATTGCAAGGTGCCATAGACGATGGGCTGCTTAAGTAATCGCTTTGCCCTGAGCGCATTCATCAGTAAACATAAAAAAGCACAGCCGAAGCTGTGCTTTTTATTTTCGATACCGAGTTAATTACTTAACTGGCTTGACGATATACAGTAGATCACCCGTCGATACTTGCTGACCACTGGTGTTCATAATACGCTCTATGCGGTATTTTTGATCAGCAGGATAAATCACTGCATCTTTACGGTTAAAGCCAGCCAAAGTGACTTTCGAGAACATCTTCATCGCTTCCATCAAACCTAGGGTTTGATTCACACTCACGAGATCACCCTCTTTAACAAAATCAGGCTCGCTTGGTGATGAAGCGGTATAGAAGATACCCGCACTTTGTGCTATTACTTTCAGCTCGTCTGAGCCTTCTACCTTAATTGAATCGGCGGTTGAAGCTCCAGCAACAATTGCCGCCGCTTCCATTTCAGCGATTAAGGCATCTTGATCTAGCTCAGCCATTAACTTAGGTAAGTAGTTGGTATCGTAAACGCCTTGACGGAAGGTTTCATCTTTCAAGATGCGTTTAAGTAGTGGGATGTTTGTTGCAATCCCTTTGATCACCACTGAATCAAGATAAGCGTATAGCTTCTCAACCGTGTCTTCGCGATCTTTACCCTTGATGATAATTTGTGCAATCAAGCTGTCGTAATAAGGCGATACTTCTTTGCCTTCTGCGATCATTGCCATGATTTCAACATCATCGCGCTCAGGTAATACGCATTCAGTCACTAGGCCTGGGTTAGGCACTAGTTGCATGATACCGTTTGAGTCCATTGCCGCTTTTTCTGCGGTAACACGTACTTCGATAGCATAACCATTTGGTACTGGTTTCATGTCTTCAATGCTTTCGCCCGATGCGATTTGGTATTGGGCGGATACAATATCAACACCTGAAGTCGCTTCAGTGACAGGGTGCTCTACCTGTAGACGAGTATTCATTTCCATGAAGTAGACATCGTTTGCGTCTAAGTCGTAGATAAACTCAACGGTGCCAGCGCCAAAGTAATTTACCGCATCTGCAATCGCAGCGGTGTATTTGTAGACGCGATCTTCCAGATCTTTTGGCAGCATGGTTGAGGCTGACTCTTCCACCACTTTCTGGTTGTTGCGTTGTACCGAACAATCACGCAAGCCGAGAACACGGGTGTTACCAAATTTATCGCGCAGTAACTGGACTTCGATGTGGCGTAGTGAAGTCACGTATTTCTCTAGGTACAAGTCGCCGTTACCAAATGCCGCACGTGCTTCTGCGGTAATTTGATGGTATAGCTCGTACATATCTTCTGCTTGAGTCACGACTTGGATACCTTTACCACCACCGCCATTAACGGCTTTTAATAGTACTGGGTAACCAATTTTCTCAGCGATGTCTTCAGCTTGCTCGGCGCTACTTAGAATACCGTGTGAGCCTGGCACCACAGGTACATTATTGTCTTGCGCGGTTTTAATTGCGTTTGACTTGTTACCCATGGTTGACATGCTTTGTGTACTTGGACCAATAAAGTTGATGCCGTGATTCACACACATGCTGGCAAATTGTGGACTCTCAGATAGGAAGCCGATACCAGGGTGCAATGAGTCAACTTGTTCATGCTCTGCCACACGCAATACCGAGTAACCGTTTAAGTAACTTTCATCAGACGTGTTACCCCCTAAACAAACTAAGCGGTCGTTCGGGCGTAGCATATCAGCTGGTACAGAGGTCATGTCTGGATCTGAAGCAACTAAGACCACATCAATGTTGTTTTCTTGTGCTTTGCGAATTAGTTTTACTGCGGTACAGCCACGAGCATGGATCAAGGTGCGTTTGACTGGTTTCATTAACTCAACAGGATCGATTTGCTTCACTTCATTAAGCTCAGCATCCGGTTGTGGTACAAAGCCAGAAAGAGCACGGTTGACCACTTCTTCTATGGTATTGGTTGGCATTGGCATGGCCACGTCAATATCACGTAGTTTATGGTCCAAATCGTCTGAGAATGGGTTTTTAACCAAGCCTGCCATTGAGCCTGGTGTCACTGACAAGTAGTTCGATAGGGTTGCCGTTGATGGCAAGTACGCTGGCACTACCATTTGACCAGCAAATGGCATGTTAGTGCCAGACAAGTAGTAAGTTTGTGCTAATGGATGAGTTACAAAGCTAGCTTGTGCTCCACCAGTACAGTCACCATAACCAAACATGACGATAGGTAACTCGTTATCGCGCACAAAACGCGTGATACGATCGTTTACGACTGCCATTGAGAATAGTGCGGCCGCACCTTCTTTGGTTTGCATCCCGCCTGAACTGATAAATGCAATGACTGGCAGGTGTTGCTTAGCACATTCTACAAGTAGAGCACAGAATTTCTCGGCACTTGCCATGTCAAAGGCGCCGGCTTGGAAGGCGGTGTTTGATACGGCGATACCAACGCGCTGGTTTTTGCCTTCGCTTAGTTGGAAGTCTGCAAAACCGGTCACTAAACCACAAGGCTTAATGCCTTTATCGAGAGCATCTTCTACCGATAGACGAAAACCTGGGAAATCCAACATGTTTGCTGTGATTTGGTTGCCGTTAATCTCTTTAAAGTTGGTAAAGAACTTGGCGATGATTTGATCGTAGTTTTTGTTATTTTTACGTTTTTCATCGCGCAACAGGCCTTGAATTAACAAGTCTTGGTAACCCATGGTTAAGCGGTTCCAGAAGTCTTTACGACGACCGATACGCATTGGGTTAATAGCACCTTTGTAACTCGCTTTGTCTGTTTCAGTCTGATAGTACTCAGGCAATAGACGTTCGAAGAAGTAAGTGAGAATTACAAATAAACTGTCGTTTAGCTGTGGGAAACCAATGCTTTTCCACTGCTCTACTTTTGACAATAGATCGCCACGGTGTGACTGCGCAAGGAAGAACTTCAACCAGTGATTAAATGCGGCTTTTTGTTCAACGGGATCGCCTTTACCCACTTTTTCTAGCGCAGCTTCTAATGATTCGTTCATTAGTTTAGATACAGCGGTACGCGATAGCGCTTGGTTATCCATCGCTTCTTTCGCAATGCTGGCTAAGTTACCGATGGTGATATCGTAAAGTTGGTTGAAGATCAAAATGTTGCGACATTCTTGGATGAAGTCTTCACGTAACTCTTTATGCACAATAACATCAACGACTGTCAGCTCATTAAGATCAGGCCAGCCTTTGGTGATAGGGTTCGCTTTATCATCTTGCAAATAGCGAATCAGCGCACGGAAGTTATTTGTTGCACTTGATTTCCAACGGTTGTACAGCGACAAGCTTAAGTTAAACAGTAAGGCTTGTTTGGCTTTTTCAAAGTTTTCTTTTGGTTCACCAAGGATTAGCTTAGTTAGTACGTTACGCTCTGTGCCAATCTCTTCGCGCTTAGCGATGAAATTTTTCCAGTCTTTGCTAAGTTGGTCATCGTATTTAATGTTATCTGGCGCGTCTAACCAAGATGCGAAAACGCGTTTTTGGTCTTCTTTAATTCGCGCTTTTAAATCCCCTTCCGGCACTTCTAGTTTAGATAAACGGCCATATTGATCTTCAGGGATCGAATGAATACGCGAGCGTAAAGTAAGGTATCGCATGTAGCGGTAAGCTAAACCAAAGGCATTGTTATGTACCGTTGGGTTTTTCGCTAAATGGAATGAAGATGCATCTTCAACTGCTTGTAGGTGCTTCGACGGGTTTAAGTAACGCGTTAAACTGCGGTGGTAATGTTCGAGAATATCAGGGTATTTGCGAACAAACTCAATGGAAGCACTTTCAATCGAGTTGATTGATGAAACAATGGCTTTTTGCAAGTTACGCTGACGTTCATCTTCATCAACCGGTGAGAAGTCGATGATGCCATCAATACAACCATTGGTGTAGAGCTCTTCCGGAGACACACCAACGAATTTGGCACACTCTTGCCAAGATAGGTTGTATTTACGCGCAATGCTTTGTAAGCCTTTTGGTTGAATAGTATTGAAGATACCATCGCGAACCGATAATAGAATGTTAGCTGTTGCCAGTGGGATTGCGCCACCTGAGTAACCAACACCGATAATAATACCTACAGTTGGTACATCGACATTGGCACTTTCTGCAATCATTTGCGAAATGCTGTGGGCTTGATTGCCAGCATTCGCGGCTTCGCCAGCATCGGCTCCCGGTGTGTCAATTAAGTAAACAATGGGCAGTGCCATTTCTGAGTATTTACGAATGGCTTTGCTAGCGGCTTTGTGATGCTCTGGCATCCAAGCGCCGTTATTAGTGCTACGCTCTTGTGCAATTAAACCGACGCGGCGTGTGTAACCACCAAAGTCTAAGTCCATTTCAGCGCAGTAAAATGGGCCCTTGCTGGTTTCACTGATGATTTTACCGTTGAAGCCAGAGATAACATCTTTCGCACTTGGGCGCTTGTTGTCTTCAGCTGGCTGCACTGTACGGGCAATGTAGGCATCAACATCCAATTTTTTGATGGCTTTTAGATTCGACTGAATTTTATCGTCAGCAATAAGCCCGTCTAGTTGGGCTACAACAGAAGGCAAGCTGTCGTCAGGAAACAGGGAGAAGTCTTTCGCTAAATGTTCGGCCTGGATAAATAAAGGGTCTGCGCCTTTGCTCATTTCCAGAAACGAGGATGTTGGTTTACCAGCCATACATTATCCTTATTTTTTCATATACGTATATAGGTGGCATAATCTACATCAAAGTTAAATGTGTTACTATGGTTTGCTATTAAACAGCATGTTCCAAATATGGAACAGCAAGGAAAAGTGTGACAGATCTGAATGGTATGGCAATTTTTGCCAAGGTAGTTGAAGCAAAAGGGTATTCTCAAGCGTCGCGCTTAACGGGATTACCTAAGTCGACTATTAGCCGAAAAATTTCTCAATTAGAAGAAACGTTAGGTGTTCGGTTGTTGCAGCGTAACACGCGCGGTTTGAGTCTTACTCATGTTGGTGCGCTTTATTATCAGCATTGCGCCAATATTGTCCAAGAGATGGAAGAAGCCTTAGCTACGATAGAAAATACTCATCAAGATATCAGTGGCATGTTGCGCATCGCACTGCCGGTGTCGTTTCATCAAGATGCCATTGCGACCTTATGCAGTGGCTTTTTGCGCAAATACCCCAAAGTTGATTTAGATATTCAGTTTATTGATGCGGAAGTAAGCCTAATTGGTGAGGGTTATGATATCGCTATCAAATATGGTCCGTTAGATGCGTCTGACTTAATTGCTCGGTTATTAGTTGAACGGCAGCCAGTGTTAGTGGCCAGTGCCAAATATTTGAAAGCCCATGGGGCTCCTGCGACACCCACAGAGTTAGCCAGCCATCAAGGGCTGCTATTAGGAACGCCACGCTCATCGGCGATTTGGCCAATCGGCGTTGGCGCAGAAAAAACCATGGTGCAGTTTGAACGTAAAGTGCGAGTAAACAGTAATACAGTGTTGAAGCAAATGACAAAAGCGGGCGTGGGTATTGCAATGCTAACAGAATCCGTTTGCCATGAAGAACTGCAATCTGGCGAACTGCGCAGAGTGTTGGCTGATTATCCATTAGAGCCAATTAAAGTTTACGGTGTTTATTCAAGTCGGCGCCAGCTGGCGAATAAGATCACCAGCTTTTTAGACTTCTTCAGCCAACACTTCAGCAATCATGAGTCATTGCAGCCATTAATGCGTAGCGTGCGTTAGAGCAACAAATCACATTTGTTTAAATAAGGTTTGGAAGCTACGACTGACAGCAACAGGACGCTTCACGTTGTTTAGATGTACCACCATCTTACCTGTAATATCTTTATTAACATGCTTGATGGCCGATACATTAACGATACTGCTGCGATGCACTTGCCAGAAATTTTGCGGGTCCAGCTGTTGAGCTAAATCCTTGATTGGGGTGCGAATGACAAACTCACCTTCATGGGTAATGGCAGTCGTGTATTTGTCCTCGGCATGGAAGCAAAGCACATCGGCAATGGCGATGATGTGAATATTATCTTTACGACTTGCCTTAAGCCACTCAAGATAATTGCCGTTTGGGTTACTTAACTTTGCAATCAGTTTGTTAAGGTTCTCTTTTTCAGGCTCGGGGTCGTTTTGCTTTGACTGCAAGCGCAATTTGACTTTTTCAATTGAACGAACCAGACGATCTTCCGAGATGGGCTTGAGTAGGTAATCAACCGCTTCATGCTCAAATGCTTCTACAGCATACTGATCATAAGCCGTAGTGAACACGATCAAAGGTGAATTTGGTTGTTGGCTTAATCTGCGCGCGACTTCGATGCCATCTATTCCCGGCATACGAATATCGAGAAAAATAATATCAGGGTTGAGTTCTTCGACCATTTCGAGGGCTTTGTTGCCGTCACCAGCACTGCCAACAATGCTCAGCTCTGGCCAATTATCCCCAAGTAGTTTATCAAGGTAAATACGAAGTAGTGGCTCATCATCAACAATTAATGCAGTGATTTCATTGTGCATAAGGTATTTCCATTTCTAATTTAAACCCACCTTGCGAAAGCTCTTGAAAATGTAACGCACTATTGCCATCGAATAGGCTTAATAGTCGTTGTTTAGTGTTATGGATACTCAGCCCAGATAAACGCTCACATCGACCTGCTGCGCCATTATCGCTAATAATTACTTTCAACTTGTGGAGCTGATTGTTTTCACACAGACCTGTTATTTCTATATCAATTGTACCGCCTTCTAAGGCGGGTTCAATGCCGTAAATAATAGCATTTTCGATCCAAGGCTGTAGTAGTAGCGGTGGAATGAGCAACTCGTCATCCAGTTTTGGATTAACCGCGATATGGTAGTCTAACCGTTCGCCTAGGCGAATTTTATGAATAGATAGATAAGCACTGATAAAGTTAAGCTCATCTTTGAGGCTAACTAATTTTTTTCGTGACCCAGTGAGACTTTGTCTGAGTAATTTAGTGAGCAAATTAAGTAGTTCGAGGGCTTTATCGGGATCGGATGGGATCACTGCTTGCAAATTGGCCAAGGTATTAAACAAAAAGTGCGGCTCTACTTGGCTTTGTAGTAGCTGAAGCTGACTGAGGATCAGTTCTTTTTCATGTTGTGACTTATCTAACTGGGCTTGTTTCAGTTGCTCTTTAATTTTAAATGAAGACTCTCTGGCATAAAAATACCAAGCTATGACCAAGCTAAATAGTGTGGCGGCGATGAAGACTTTGATGCTAGCAAAGATAGCAATGTTTAGACCGTCGCTATAGGCGAGATGATGGACCCAAAACCCTATGATGATGCCAAAAGGTAAACAGAGTAACCAAGGAAGTGCTATTCGACTGATCCGCAAACCGCTCCCTTTACGTGATGGTAACCAAAACAACGGAATAATGACTATTAGTCCCACGGCATTGGAAATTAGCAAACTGGTCCAAATAGGAGTTGAGATAACGTTAAAAATAGAACCAGAGAGTCCAATCAATGAGAATATAAGCATGGCAAGCCCTGTTCTTTGCAACAGTAGCTTTAAGCTGGCAGCAGATGTATGAGAAAATTGTGACATAGCTTAAGTTGCCCTGAATCAATGCTTACTGATGATTTGTTATCATGATGTTATTTCGTAAAACTATCTTAAAAAAAAGCCATCACTAGTATGGGCCTTAACTAGTGATGGCATATGCCTATTAAGTCACTCAACGCATGCAGGGAGCTTCGTAATTAAGAGTGTGTAGGCGCACAAAGTTTGTTTTAGACAGTTTTCAACAAAACTAAGATTAATATATAGCAAATGATTTGGCTGACTATGCCAATGCGACAGAAAGTAAAGCTACTCAGATAGTTGGTAACTGATGCAGATAAATGGAAATAGATAACTTTATTGTTTAGACCCTGAATAAAGGTCATAAAAAAGCCATAAAGCAATAGAGGCGGCGGCTATCCAAGGTCCGATATTGAGCAATAGGTGAAGTGCATTAGCAAAGTAAAACCCTGCAGGCATAAGCGTAAATAAAAATAGACACAAAACGACAAAGCTTTTCATCTTATTTACGTTCTATATAGAGGGCTACTTATTGATTTGTTTTACATCTTCGTGAATTTCTTGGGCGTTCCAAACGAATTCTAAAAGATATTCTTCTGACCATTCCTGACGTGGAAAATGGATTTCTACATAGTTATCTTCAAACTTGTATAGAGATGCACCGATTTTTGTATCACTGCAAATCCACAGTAAAATAAAGGCGACAAGTGGGTAAACGAACAATACCTTAAACATAATTCTTCCTTGAGAATTTCCTATAGCAACCGGACGTGTGTATTCTACCTGAGCATGGCCACAAAAACATTGGATAAAATATATTTTCCAGTTAAATCACGGCAATAAATCAAATGGGGAAACGTGGATGGAGTGTCGCAGGTTTCGCCTAGCTGGAGTGTTAAGTTAGCAATCATGGATTATGTATATGTTAAACATTGGCATCAATTTTTAGCCGTTTTTAGTCTGTTACTGTTTTGGCTGCGCGTGATATTGCGGCTGACTCACCGTAAATGGTTGCAGTCTAAGTGGCTAAGGGTCCTTCCTCATGTTAACGATTCCTTACTATTGGTGGCTGGGATATGGATGTGCTATTTACTTACTTCATGGCCTTGGCAGTTACCATGGTTGCAGGTAAAGCTAGCGGCTTTACTGGCATACATCGGCGTTGCGAGCTATTGCTTAAAAGTGACCAGTTCCAGAGCGGCTTGTTTACTGGCTGCAGCTGGTGCGACTGGAATTTATATCTACATAGCCGGGGTTGCTATATCAAAATCTGTCTACTCTTGGTGGGAGCTTTATGGACATTGAATATCGTTTACCCGTGTTAAGGGTCATTTGGAAGTTACTTATTCTGGCTGCATTTCCATTATTAGTTTGGGGCTATTTAAAAGGGACGGGCTTAAGTTTTGTTCAGCTGGATGCAGGGACAAATATTCACAAGATGATTATATTTGCGTTGTATTTTGTACTGATCCTCGTTTGGTGGTGGCTTAACCCCAAAGTGCTGCGCTTATTAAGCCGGAGACGATAATGGTTTTAGAGTCACATATTTTTTACCCGTTGCTCGCGCTGGTTATCTCAGGGTTAATCGGTTTTATTGTGGTCATAGTGTTAAATCAGCGCCATCAACAGGCTTGTACCCAACTAAGTACTGAAAACGCTCTTTTGGCGCAACGCTTAGAAGATATCGGTAACGATAAATCAGAGTTGCAATTAGCTCTTAGAGAGCTGCAAGTTAAAAATGATTTACAACAAGAACATATTACCAAGCTGACGACACGTTATCGTGAGGCGCAGGTGCAGTTACATAACGAGCGCCAGCGAGGTGAAGAGCGGCTTGCTCAACAAGCGTTATCGGAGCAAAAGTTAACCGAGCAATTTGAACGTTTATCGCAACGTATTTATGCCGAAGAAACGGCGAAGTTTAAATCATTAAATAGAGACAGCTTGGAGCTGTTGCTTAACCCTTTACAGCAGCAATTGGCTGGCTTTAAATCTCAAGTAACCGAAACCTACAATAACGAAGCCAAAGAACGCTTTAGCCTAAAAGTTGAAGTGGAGAAATTGGCTAACCTTAACCAGCGCATGGTCGAAGAAGCGGCCAACTTAACGCAGGCATTAAAAGGGGACAACAAACAGCAAGGTAACTGGGGCGAAGTTATCTTACAACGTATTTTAGAAGACTCAGGTTTGCGAGAAGGCCATGAGTACCACGTGCAACAAAGTTTAAAAAATGAATATGGGCGTCGCTATCAACCTGATGTCATTGTCCATTTGCCAAAAGGTAAAGATATAGTCGTGGACTCGAAAGTCTCCTTAACGGCTTATGAACGCTTTTTTAATGCCGATTCAGAAATAGCTAAGAAGCAGGCATTGAGCGAACATGTACAATCGGTACGGTCACATATCAAGGGGCTTGGGCAAAAGGATTATCATAAGCTTAAAGGGGTCAGGACATTAGATTATGTGCTGCTATTTATTGCCGTTGAACCCGCTTTTTTACTGGCTGTGCAAGAAGACCCGAGTTTAGTTAAAACGGCATTAGACAATAATATTTTGCTCGCCAGTCCGGCTAATCTAATGATCGCGCTGCGCACCATAGAGAACCTTTGGCGTTACCAAAGGCAAGAGGACAACTCTCAGCTCATTGCGCAAAAAGCCGGTAAGCTATACGAAAAACTTAGGCTATTTAGTGAAGATTTACTTGAAGTTGGGGCATCTATTGATAAGGCGCAAGTTTCTTATCAGCGTTCGTTTAAACGTTTTTCTCAAGGGCGAGGAAATGTCGTGCAACAAGCGGAGCAGTTAAAGAGTCTAGGCGCTGAAGTTAATAAATCGCTACCTTCTCAGTTACTTGCTGAGGCGGGTGAGGAAGGTGTTATGGCAGCAAGAACGCCATTATTTAAGGTGTCTGAATAAGCCGGTTTTGACGTAGTTAACCCAAGTGCTTGATGAGCAAAACAGTACATTTTTCTGCAAAAACGCGGTAAATATATCCCTCTAAGCTTTGCGGTAAAATATACGGTATCCGCTCGTAATTTGCTTAAGTAAAACTGAGGCTAGTTATGCTTAAGGGCGGCACAAACGGAACCAAAGTGTAGCCGCTTATTCACGCTCTAGTGATTGTAATGCTTCTAGTTTAGCTTGCAGTGGTAGCTCGGGTGCTGGTGTGCGTACTATTTCGATAGGAGATTTTGTCCCCCCCAGTAGTTGCGAGACTAGAAAGCACTGCCCATAAAGCAAACTTACAGGATTAAATAGGACGATAAGAGAGCCAATTATTAATATTTGTTTCATTATTTATTATCTTTTTTAAGCTAGTACAGCATATTACTTCACTGAACTTATAACATAGTTTGGCCTAATAAGCCTTTTTTCATGTCATATTATTACATCTAGGGCGCGGCTTGCCGTTTAATGATTTTTTGTTTTCTATAGCAAAGTAAGCAATGTCGATCATGGCTACTACTCTAACTAAGCTTAGTTAGCAGCTTGGTGTTATTGACTAAAAATAAGCGGATTGTCGGTGAAAATACTTGTGGCGCCCATTTGCCATAATCGCTGCGCTTGTTTTTTGTTATTTACTGTGTAGCACAGCAACGGGTAGCCTGCTGCAGTGATCGCCTTTGCTTGTACCTCGTTAATTAAATCGCTATCACAATGTAAACTCACGGCATTAAGGCGTTGCATAATGCCAAGCCAGCTCGAGGGAACGTCTTCAAATAATACACCTATAGCCACATCAGGGCGCAGTGCCTTTAGTTCTGCCAAGGTGTCATGACAAAAGCTACTAATGACTAGGCTGTGGCTAAATTCCACTTGGCTTAATGCGTGGCAAACCGCTTGAGCCATGTGTTTGGGAGATTGTTGATAGGTTTTGATTTCCAGGTTTAGATTTAAACCTAAGCGATCAATGTAAATCAGCGCTTGGCTCAGGCTTGGCAGCTGCTCTCCTTGAAAACTAGCTGCAAACCAGTTGCCAACGTCTAACTGTTGTAATTGCTTAAAATTGAAGTCTGTTAAGGCGCCATGGCCGTTGCTACATCGGTCCAATGTGTCATCGTGCATGATGACACATTCACCTGATCCGCATAGCGTTGTGTCAATTTCAATCCAAGTTAAACCCAACTCAGCAGCGCGTTCAAACCCAGCGAAGGTGTTTTCTGGCGCTAGCTCTTTCACTCCCCGGTGTCCAATTAAAGGGGGAAAAGTGATGTTATTGATCATACTAGCCTCGCCAAAATGCGGGAAAAAATAATACGGTAACCGTTAAAATCTCGAGCCTTCCCATCAACATAGCGACACTAAGTGCCCACTTTGAGCCATCAGGTAAACTAGCGAAGTTGCCTGATGGTCCAATCAGTTCACCTAATCCTGGGCCAACATTAGACACCGCAGTGATAGCCCCCGTTAAAGAGACGACAACGTCAGAGCCAAAAGCGGCCAATATTGCGGCCGTGACCAAGATAGTGATGAAATAGGATAGGATGAATGCGACTAACGAGCGAATAATAGCGTCATTAACGCGGCGTTTATTATAGTTTTGTGGGAATACGCCGCGTGGATGTAGTAGCTGTTGAGTTTGTTTTTTTAGTAGTGTGGCGGCAATTTGGAAGCGGAATATTTTAATGCCACCAGAAGTTGAACCAGAGCAAGCACCGGCAAACATCAAGAAGAAAAAGATAAGTGTAGAAAAGTTCCCCCAGGCGCTGAAATCTGACAAACCAAAGCCAGTGGTCGTGATCACTGAGATAACGTTAAATAAACTAATACGCACCGCGTCTGCAAATGTGAATGTGTTATGCCACCACAGAAATAACGTAATTAATACGGTGCTAACGAGCACTAGCTTAACAAAGCCAAGTATTTGAGCATCGCGATAAATGTGCTTGGTACTGAGTTTTTTAAAGGCATGGATGAGCAATAAAAAAGGTAAGCCGCCCAAGAACATAAATAAGCTGGCATTCCAGTGTGCAGCAGGACTGAAATGTGACATAGAGCTGTCAGATGTGGAGTAACCGCCAGTGGAGAGGGTGGTCATCGCGTGATTAATTGCTTCAAACTGGGTCATACCAGAGGCAAGGTAACCGAAGTAACAACAAATAGTGAGTACGAGATAAACCTGTAATATTTGCCCTGCCAGTTGCTGCGTTTTGGGGGTGCTTTTATCGGACCATTCGGACGACTCGGTTTGGAATAAACGCATCCCCCCCACGTTTAAAAAGGGCAAAATTGCCACGCCCATTACAATAAATCCAATACCGCCAAGCCATTGTAGAATTGAGCGCCAGATTAGTACGCTATGAGGCATGGTATCTAGACCACTAAGAACAGTACTGCCAGTGGTTGTGATTCCAGACATGGTTTCAAAATAGGCATCGGTATAGCTTATGTGTTCAATCAGCATAAAGGGCAGTGCAGCAAATGCGCTACCTACCACCCACACTAAGGTGGTGAGCAAAAACATTTCCCGTACACCTAAACGAAAGTGTTGTACGCGGCCGAAATGAAGCAGTAAGAATGAGGCGGTATGGCCTAACACTATGGAGAGGAAAAATTCTTGCGTGCCGATGCCTGCGGTAAATAACGCCAGCAGCATAGGGATATACATAAACAAGGCAAGCTTAGATAATATCAATCCAGTGATAAAAAAAAGCGGCTTATAGTTTAGCATCTTGCTAGCTCTTTATTGGCTTAGAGGAAGAATGGACTAGGCTGGAATAGGCGTTCCACCTCAGGAATAAATTTCTTATTCACTAAAAACATCACCACGTGATCATCTTGCTCTATCTCTGTGTTGTCATGGGCAATCAACACTTCGTCACCGCGTACTATCGCGCCAATGGTTGTCCCAGGTGGCAGTTTGAGTTCACTGAGTTTTCGACCCACCACTTTCGAGGTGATTTTATCACCATGGGCGATAGCCTCAATCGCTTCTGCTGCGCCGCGGCGTAATGAATAAACGTTGGCTAAGTCAGCTTTTCGAACATGGGTGAGTAGAGCTGAGATGGTGGCTTGTTGCGGCGATATGGCAATATCAATCGGGCCACCTTGAACTAAGTCAACATAGGCGCCACGCTGGATTAATACCATCACTTTTTTCGCGCCAAGCTGTTTGGCGAGCATGGCCGACATAATATTGGCTTCATCATCGTTGGTCACGGCAATAAATACGTCGGTTTGGTCTATGTGCTCTTCAGTTAATAATTCATGATCGGAGGCATCACCACAAAATACGATGGTGTTATCCAATAATTCAGATAAGCGTTCGGCACGTTTATGGTTTCGCTCAATCAGCTTAACGCTATAGCTTTTTTCGAGAGCTTTCGCTAAGCCCGCACCGATATTACCGCCGCCAACAATCATAATGCGCAAATAAGGGCGCTCTAGTTTTTGCAGCTCACTCATTACGGCTCGAATATGGGCACTTGCCGCAACAA
Organism: Motilimonas sp. 1_MG-2023; assembly: GCF_030547455.1. Taxonomy (NCBI): domain Bacteria; kingdom Pseudomonadati; phylum Pseudomonadota; class Gammaproteobacteria; order Alteromonadales; genus Motilimonas; species Motilimonas sp. 1_MG-2023. The sequence goes on from NZ_JAUOPX010000005.1 coordinate 109,539, forward strand.
AAAACACTTCATCGTCCGCCTCGATAATAGTGGTGCCTTGCGGGCGAATGGCGTTACCTTGACGAAAGATCGCCGCTACGCGGGTTTCGATGTTGGGCATGTGTTGTTTAAGAGCAGCCAGCGCATTACCCACTAAAGGCCCGCCATAATAGGCTTTTAGACCCACCAAACCAACTTTTCCTTCGGCAAAGTCCACCACTTGCAGTGCGCCTGGATAGTCAATTAAGCGTTTAATATAGTCTGTGACTAATTGCTCGGGCGCGATTAAGTGATCGATGGGAACGTTTTCATTATTAAATAAGCGATCTTTTTCGCGTAGGAGCGCGGCTGAGCGGATCCGAGCGATTTTGTTTGGGGTATTAAATAGGGTATAAGCAATCTGACAGGCAACCATATTGGTTTCGTCGCTGTTGGTCACCGCGACTAACATATCGGCATCTTCTGCACCGGCTTCTCGTAACACATGAGGGTGAGCGGCATGGCCTTGCACTACGCGAAGATCAAATTTATCTTGTAAATCTCTCAGGTTTTCTTCATTTTGGTCAACAATGGTAATGTCATTGTTTTCGCCAACTAAGTTTTCAGCTAGTGTTCCACCTACTTGACCGGCACCGAGAATAATAATCTTCATTACTGACCCTTTAAACGGCCCATCGGGCCGGTTCAACGATTAACTAAGCTTTAAGCAATCTAGGCTTTACGCAACTTAGCATAATAAAACCCATCCATGTGTTCTTGCCCCGGCAAAATCTGCCAACCCGGATTCTCTGGGGTGTCGTCAGGATTGATGGGTAGCAGTATAGCGTCTTTATTTTCGGCTAAAAAGCCTTTGATTTGTTGTGTGTTTTCATCGGCTAAAATTGAGCAAGTGGCATAAAGCAAGGTTCCACCTGATTTAAGTAGTGCCCAGTTGGCTTTTAATATGGCTTTTTGTAGCTGCACTAGCTCGGCAATGTCCGAATCACGCCGTAACCACTTAATATCAGGATGACGCCTTATCACCCCCGTTGCACTACACGGAGCGTCAAGTAAAATACGATCGAATAGCTGTTCATCCCACCAAGTCTCCGGCAGGCTGGCATCACCATGGATCAAGCTTGCATTTAACCCGATGCGATCCAAATTATCTTGTACGCGCAGTAGGCGTTTTTGATCAAAGTCGATTGCTGTCATGGCTTGCAGATCGGGCTGATTTTCTAAAATGTGCGCCGTCTTGCCGCCTGGTGCGGCACAGGCATCTAAGATCCGCTCACCCGGCTGAGCATCAAGTAACAAGGCGGCCATTTGCGCGGCAGCGTCTTGTACCGAGCTCGCACCTTGGTCAAAACCAGTGAGTTTGCTGACATCAACGGGTTTATCTAAGCGCAGCGCTTGGCTTGAGATAGTCGAGGTTTCACTGGTAATGTCGCTTTCTGCTAATAAAGTTTGGTATTGCTCGGGTGAGTAATGACGACGGTTAACCCTTAGCCACATTGGTGCACGCTCATTACCCGCTTCAAGAATGGCTTGATAATTACTTGGGTAGTTAGCCTGTAAGCGTTTTACAATCCAGCTTGGGTAGCAGTAAGTTAGTGTAATGTTATTTTCTACTTGTGCTATTAAGCTTTCTTCTTGACGCTGAAAATTGCGTAATACTGCGTTTATTAAACCTTTAAGGGCTGGAGCTTTGAGCTCTTTTACCCCGTTGACTGTGTCGGCGACTGCGGCATGAGCGGGAATTCGGGTATAAAGCAGTTGATAAATTCCCACTAGAACTAAGTAATGCAATGGCCGCTTTTTACCCGTTAACGGCTTGTCCATCAGACTTTTGCAGAAAAAATCTAATCGGGGAAGCCAGCGTAATACGCCGTAGCAAAGCTCTTGTAACAAAGCTCTATCTCTTGCCGCAACGGTTTGTTGCGCTAGAGGTAGAGCATTACTCAGTGATTCCCCACGCTCTACTACATTGTTTAATACTTGAGCTGCTGCCGCTCTGACATTTTGATTAGCCAAGTTGACGCCCCACTGTGAACCAGTCTTGTTTTGCATTTAATACGTCTTGTACCGCCATGGCTTTTTTCCCTGGAATCTGTATCTGTTGTAAATTCAAAATACCGTCACCTGTGGCGACTTGTATGCCATGTTTATCAGCAGAAATAATCGTACCTGCGACAACATTAGCGTTTTGCTTGATAACAGTGGCTTGCCAAACTTTAATATTTTGGCCGTCAAGCTGAAAATACGAACATGGCCAAGGATTAAACGCTCGCACGCAACGCTCTATAAATTCAGCGCTGTCTTGCCAGTTGATTAATGCTTCTTCTTTGGACAGTTTCTTCGCGTAGTTAGCTAAAGCATCGTCTTGCGGCTGCGCTTGTGCTGTTTGATTAGCAATCGCTGCAACAGTAGCTAGTAATGCATTCGGTCCTAACTCTGCGAGCTTGTCATACATACTTGCGCTAGTATCGTCGGCAAGGATGGGTAATTCGCTCTTACTAAGCATAGCGCCTGTGTCTAAGCCTTCGTCCATCTGCATAATGGTTACGCCGGTAGTGGCATCGCCAGCCCAAATGGCACGTTGAATCGGCGCCGCGCCGCGCCAGCGAGGTAGTAGCGAGCCATGTACATTAATACAGCCCATTTTTGGGGTGTTTAGTACCGCTAATGGTAGTAGTAAGCCATAAGCAACCACTATCATTAAATCAGCATTGAGGGACGCTAGCTCCGCTTTCGCTTCTTCAGACTTAAAGTTTTCAGGTTGAAACACAGGTAGATTGTGTTCAACAGCGAGGCTTTTGACGGCGCTGGGAGTGAGTTTTTTTCCGCGCCCCGCGGGTCTATCCGGTTGCGTGTAAACACCAACAATATTGCAATCTGCTTGGATCAAGGCGGCTAAATGGCGTGCGGCAAAATCAGGGGTGCCGGCAAAAACAATATTAAGTGATTTCAAGGCATTTCCATCTTAGTAAATTGGCAGGTCAAACTGCACCGCAACCTTTCAGCTAGCTGACGGGGCGGCGACAGTGAATATCATAGTGACAGCAAGGTTGATTAGCCTCGGCGCATCGCTTTTTCGATTTTGCTTCTGATGCGTTGACGCTTTAATGGCGACAAGTAATCAATAAACAATTTGCCATTGAGGTGATCTATTTCATGCTGAATACAAACAGCCAGTAGTTCATCTGCTTCAAATTCGATGGTTTCACCATCAACATTTAAAGCGCGAACTTTGATGTGATCCGCTCGTTGAACATCTGCGCGGGTGTCTGGCACCGAAAGGCAACCTTCTTCCATAGTCTCAATCCCTGATGTTTCGATGATTTCAGGATTGATTAGCACTAAGCGTTCATTGCGTTCTTCTGACACATCAATCACTACAATGCGTTGATGTATATTAACTTGGGTTGCGGCAAGGCCGATGCCTTCCTCCTCGTACATAGTGTCAAACATATCCTCAACAATTTGTTTTATTTGAGGTGTGACCTGTGCAACAGGTTTCGCAACTGTTCTTAGACGTTCGTCTGGAAAATGTAATACTTCGAGCAAAGCCATGTTATTATCTTGATACAACTATAAATGTGATTATATGGATTGTTTCAATTCTAGACACTTCTTCGACGAATTGACAGACTAAATGCCTACACAGGGAGAGTTATGAAATTTAAACAAGCTGCGGCAGTCTTATTTGGGGCTTTGCTGTCGTTTTCCGTCACGGCCGATACTTTAAAATTAAAGGAAGGTCATCCCGATAGCTATATCGTCAAAAAAGGCGATACCCTGTGGGACATTTCAGCCTATTTCTTAGATTCGCCATGGCTGTGGCCAAGATTGTGGCAAACCAACCCTCAGGTTAAAAATCCACATTTAATCTATCCTGGCGATAAATTATACCTAACTTGGGTGGATGGTCAGCCTCAACTGGGGCGTAAACGTCTTAAAAAAATGTCGCCTAAACCGCGTATTGATGAAAAACGTTCGGCGGTGCCGACCATTCCACTGAACATTATTGAACCTTTCTTAACTAAAGATCACATTATCGATGAGAGCTTACTGAAAGATGCGCCGCGAGTGATGGGGCAAAACAGTAAAAGTACCCGTATCATGAAGGGCGATATTTTTTACGGAGAAGGGCAGTATGATGCCAATGTTCACTACGGTATATATCGTGTCGGAGCAACTTACACAGATAAAACTACCAAAGAAGTATTAGGTTCTAAATTAAGTTATATTGCATCGGCTCAAGTTAGTCAGTCTAAAGATGTGACTACTACCGAGCGTGTTACGCCGATGTTAGTAACGAAGAGCGATACTGAAGCCAAGTTGGGTGACATTATACTGCCGATTCCTGAATACGATGTGCTGCCGGCATTTTTTATCCCAAGCTCTACGCCGAAAGATATGCGTGGTTACATTGTTGATTCGTTATCTGAAAGAACAGCACTTAGTCGTGGCGATATTGTGGTGATTAATCAAGGTCGCCGTGAACAAATTGAACCAGGTGCTATCTTTAGTATTAAGCGCCCTGGAGCGCAGATAGTTGAGCGCGGTGAAAAGGTTGTTTACAAAGAAGATGCAAATACTTTTGAAAAAATATTTCTCTCTGGTGACGACAGTTTAACACTACCAGAAGAGACTATTGGCATGATGATGGTGTTTAAAGTATATGAAAAATCGAGTCTTGCGATTATTGTTCGTGGTAGAGAATTAGTTGGTCAGCACTTTGATATTGAAGGAGTCGACTTCTAATCCGGCTTACACTCGGCTCTGGTTGGCACTTCAAGCCACGCCAGGGCTGGGTAATGCCAAAGCCCTCAAAATAGTTGCTCACTGTGGTATTGAGCAACTTTTTCAACTCAGTATCTTAGCGCTCCAGCCTTTCAATTTAAATCCTATTCAAGTTAACAGTATTCTCCATCCTGATTGGCGTGCTATTGATGCAACCATTGCTTGGGCAAGCGAGAACAAGTGCGCCATTATTTGTTATGGTGATGAAACATACCCAGCTATTTTGAGAGAAATTGCTAGCCCGCCTTTAGTGTTGTTTGCCCAAGGTAATTTGGCTTTATTGGCGCAACCTCAAATAGCGGTTATCGGCAGTCGCAATGCAACTTATTATGGCCGAGATAAGGCGACCGAGTTCGCACAGCAATTAAGTCAGGTAGGATTAGTTATTACCAGTGGCTTAGCGTTAGGGGTGGACACTTGTGCCCATCAAGGGGCATTGCAGGGCAGTGGTGAAACTATTGCTGTATTAGGCTCTGGGCTGGATAACATTTATCCAAAACGCAACCTTGGCTTAGCCCAAAAGATTAAAGAGCAGGGGTTATTGTTATCAGAGTTTTTACCCAAGACTCCCCCTCTTGCAAAAAACTTTCCACGACGTAACCGAATTATCTCTGGTTTGTCTCTTGGCACGTTAGTGATTGAAGCATCGATTAAAAGTGGTTCGTTGATCACCGCAAAGTATGCGCTAGAGCAAAACAGAGAGGTATTTGCGCTACCTGGATCGGTGGATAATGTTCAAGCCTGCGGCTGTCATTGGCTAATTAAACAAGGCGCTAAACTTGTCACAGAGCTGGCCGATATAATAGATGAGCTACAATTAATAGTAAGCCCACCGCCAGTTCAGCTGGCTTTACTAGAGGAGAAAAACACGGGAAATACGTTGCCATTTCCAAGATTGTTGGATAGTGTAGGTTTTGAAGCCACCTCGATTGACTTGGTGGTGGAACGTAGCGGAGAGCCTGTGCAACAAGTACAAAGTCAACTGCTGGAATTGGAACTCGAGGGTTGGATTGCACAAGTGCCCGAAGGATATGTCAGACTGAGGAGGGATTAATTATGTTCGACATCCTCATGTACCTTTTTGAAACATATATACACAGCGATGCTGAATTATTAGTGGATCAGGAGGAACTTACCGAAGAATTAACCCGTGCGGGTTTTCATCAAGAAGAGATATACAAGGCATTGGATTGGCTAGAAAAATTAGCTGACTTGCAAAACAATGACGAAAATCCATATCTTTGTCGTGATGTACAAAACTCAATTCGTATTTACACTCAGGAAGAGATGACTCGCCTTGATACTCAATGCCGAGGATTCTTATTATATTTGGAACAGATAAAACTCCTAAATTCTGTAACCAGAGAGATGGTTATTGATAGAGTGATGGAGTTAGATAACAACGAATTTGATCTTGAAGATCTTAAGTGGGTTGTACTGATGGTGCTATTTAATGTGCCTGGCAGTGAAAACGCTTATCAACAAATGGAAGACTTGTTGTTCGATGTTAATGAAGGTCCTTTACATTAATTAACTTCCGGGTGTAGAGGAAAGGCCAGCCTTTCCCTTACCCGTCCCAGCTTGCCTCCTCCGCTAGGATCTAATTGCACTATCTCTAAAAATTGACTGCCAGAGTTAATCTTAGTTTGTTAGAATCTGCATGTTTTTTATTCACTAATGAGGCTTAAGTGTCCAAAATCGATCACTCGTTATTTTCTGCACATGAACATGCTCTAGAAAAAGAAGCTTGCCCTGAATGCGGCAACTTACTGCAGATGAAAAACAGTAAACATGGACCTTTCCTTGGGTGTAGTAATTATCCGCAGTGTGATTATAAGCGAGCTTTGCACCATCATGGCGATATTACGAAAGTACTTGTTGGCAGTGATTGCCCTGAGTGTCATAGTGAATTAGCCATCAAGCAAGGGCGCTACGGCATGTTCATTGGCTGTACTGCTTTTCCTGACTGCCATCACATTGAATCATTAGCCCATGCGGATAAAACCGATATCACTTGCCCCAATTGCAAATCCGGTCGTTTAGTGCAGCGAAAATCTCGCTTTGGTAAGCTATTTTATGCTTGCGACAGCTACCCTAAGTGTAAGTATGCGGTGAATGAAAAACCTGTGGCACAGCCTTGTCCAGATTGTGGCTGGGGCATCTTGACTGAGAAAAAAACCGCTGCTGGACTGCGTTTAGTGTGTCCTCAAAAATCATGTAAGTATAAAAGCGAAACCCTTTAACCCGCCATAATGAAAGAGTGCGTTGCGAGTTTGCCGTTAGAAAAAAATATTGATTAAAACCTCGACGCCGTATTGAAAAAGAAGGACAGTTGTAAATGGCATTGCCAGATAAAGCCCAAGTAAAAGCCTACTTACTTAAGCTACAAGATCAAATTTGTGAATCATTAATGCAAGCCGATGGCTCGGGTGTGTTTATTGAAGATAAATGGCAACGTGAAGAAGGCGGCGGCGGTCGCACGCGTGTGTTACGAAATGGTTCTGTTATTGAGCAGGGAGGGGTTAATTTTTCCCATATCTCTGGCGATAAAATGCCGGCCTCTGCAACTGCTCATCGGCCTGAATTAGCAGGTCGACGTTTTGAAGCGATGGGGGTGTCTTTAGTGATCCACCCTAACAACCCTCACGTGCCTACCTCACATGCCAATGTACGTTTTTTTATTGCCGAAAAAGACGGTGAAGATCCGGTGTGGTGGTTTGGTGGTGGTTTTGACCTCACGCCATTTTATCCCGTGGATGAAGATTGCCAACATTGGCATCAAGTAGCTCATGATTTATGCCAACCATTTGGTGAGCAAGTATATGGCGATTATAAAAAGTGGTGTGACGAATATTTCTTCTTAAAACACCGCAACGAAACCCGAGGTGTGGGTGGTTTGTTTTTTGATGATTTGAATAAGTGGCCATTTGAAGATTGCTTTGCGTTTATGCAAGCGGTGGGCAATGGCTATTGTGATGCTTATTTACCGATCATGGCGCGTCGTAAAAATACGCCATTTACCGAGCAGCAACGCCAGTTTCAATTATATCGCCGTGGCCGCTATGTAGAATTTAACTTGGTTTGGGATCGCGGCACCTTGTTTGGTTTACAAAGTGGTGGTCGCACGGAATCGATTTTAATGTCGATGCCCCCGTTAGCCCGCTGGGAATACAATCTACAGGTTGAAGCTGATAGTTTAGAGGCCAAGCTGACGCAATATTTAGTGCCACGAGATTGGTTATAAACGAGTATTAAAGCTGCGTTATATGCAGCTTTAATGTCGATGCCGTCAATACGCGAGCCCGCAGGGAATACAATCTACAGGTTGAAGCTGATAGTTTAGAGGCCAAGCTAGCGCAATATTTAGTGCCACGAGATTGGTTATAAACGAGTATTAAAGCTGCGTTATATGCGGCTTTAATGTCGATGCCGTCAATACGCGAGCCCGCTGGGAATACCATCTACAGGTTGAACCTGATAGTTTGGAGGCCAAGCTGACGCAATATTTAGTGCCACGAGATTGGTTATAAACGAGTATTAAAGCTGCGTTATATGCGGCTTTAATGTCGATGCCGTCAATACGCGAGCCCGCTGGGAATACCATCTACAGGTTGAACCTGATAGTTTGGAGGCCAAGCTGACGCAATATTTAGTGCCACGAGATTGGTTATAAACGAGTATTAAAGCTGCGTTATATGCGGCTTTAATGTCGATGCCGTCAATAGGCGAGCCCGCTGGGAATACAATCTACAGGTTGAAGCTGATAGTTTAGAGGCCAAGTTGACGCAATATTTAGTGCCACGAGATTGGTTATAAACGAGTATTAAAGCTGCGTTATATGCGGCTTTAATGTCGATGCCGTCAATAGGCGAGCCCGCTGGGAATACAATCTACAGGTTGAAGCTGATAGTTTAGAGGCCAAGTTGACGCAATATTTAGTGCCACGAGATTGGTTATAAACGAGTATTAAAGCTGCGTTATATGCGGCTTTAATGTCGATGCCGTCAATACGCGAGCCCGCAGGGAATACAATCTACAGGTTGAACCTGATAGTTTAGAGGCCAAGCTGGCGCAATATTTAGTGCCACGAGATTGGTTATAAGCGAGTGTTAAAGCTGCGTTATATGCGGCTTTAATGTCGATGCCATCAATACGCGAGCCCACTGGGAATACAATCTACAGGTTGAAGCTGATAGTTTAGAGGCTAAGCTGACGCAATATTTAGTGCCACGAGATTGGTTGTAAACGAGTATTAAAGCTGCGTTATATGCGGCTTTAATGTCGATGCCATCAATACGCGAGCCCGCTGGGAATACCATCTACAGGTTGAAGCTGATAGTTTAGAGGCCAAGCTGGCGCAATATTTAGTGCCACGAGATTGGTTATCACTGTTGCTAACAAATATCGAACACGGCGTGTTTTTTCGCTAAATCGCAGCAAAACACGTCGCAGTCTCTAACGCGTCCTTAAATTAACCTACCTAGCTGAATATTATTGATTACGCATATGGCTAGCGAGTTGATCTAACGAGGCGCGCATTTGCTCTCGTACTTCAACGTTACCGACTTGGCGATCAAGCGCCTTGTTCATACAAAACATCCATTGATCGCGCATTTTACAGTCGACTTTAAAGGGTAAGTGGCGGGCTCTTAAGCGTGGATGGCCATATTTTTCTTCAAACAACGGTGGTCCGCCGGTCCAGCCCGATAAAAACTCAAAGAACTTTTGTCTAATAGCATCTAAAGGTAATGGGTGGATAGCATATAAGTCCGCCGCTTCTGGTGCTGATTCCATAATGTCATAAAAATCATTGGCCAGTGCTCGCACTCCTGCTTCTCCGCCGAGTAATTGATAGGCAGTTAATGGTTCAATAGGTGTTGTTTCGACTTTTTTTGGAAACAGTTTTTTTATCAAATTCATTGTTAACATTTTGCTGTAAATGGAATAATAACGGCAGTAGCGGTTTAGCCGCACCAGATTTATCGATTATCGGCTCATCAGCATCAAGCTATCGAATCTCGAATTAACGACCAAAAAGGTAGAACATGGATAAGTACGCAGTATTTGGTAATCCCATCGGTCACAGTAAGTCACCTTTTATTCACACTTTGTTTGCTCGTCAGACACATGAGGATATCAGTTATCAAGCCATCGCGGCACCTTTAGATGACTTTGCGGGTGAGTTAAAGCGTTTCTTTGCCGCCGGTGGCAAAGGTTGTAATGTGACGGTGCCGTTCAAGGAGCAAGCGTTTGCTGCGGCGGATATTCTCACCCCTCGTGCCCAGTTAGCAGGTGCGGTCAATACGTTAAAACTAACCGACGATAACCTCGTCATTGGTGATAACACCGACGGGGCTGGCTTGGTTCAAGATTTAAAGAACTTTCATGTTAATATCCAAGGTGCGCGTATTTTACTGTTAGGGGCTGGCGGCGCAGCGCGTGGCGTATGTGGTCCTTTATTAGATGAGCAACCCGCCGAGTTAATCATTGCTAATCGCACTTTTAGTAAGGCGCAAACCTTAGCTGACATCTTTGCCGAGAAGGGCAATATTAGCGCCGCAGAATTTTCTAGTTTAAGTGGCGACTTTGATTTAATCATTAACTCCACGTCAGCGAGCTTATCGGGCGATTTACCGCCGATTGAGTCTAGCCTTGTGCGTCCTGAAACAGCGGTTTATGACATGATGTATGGCGCGGGTGATACTGTGTTTTTAGCATGGGCGAAAGCGGCCGGTTCACGTTTAACACTTGATGGTTTAGGCATGTTGGTGGGTCAGGCGGCAGAAAGCTTTGCGGTATGGCGCGGTATTCGCCCTGGCAGCAAGCAAGTGATGGCTGAGTTGCGTCGTAACTTAGCGCTATAGCAGGTGAATTGAGATGAACCAAAGTATTCAATTTCCAGATCAACAGCAATGGCACCAAGCGAAAGGCATGGTCGTGTTCCCCGCGTTAAATGGCGGGCAGCTTATTCAATGTCATGTAAGCCTGAATTTTTTGACGCAGCACGGTGAGCTAGCGGATTCATCATCCGCCAGTGTATTAGCTTTATTCGAGCAGTTACGTTTTGACTTAGAAGAATTAGCCGAAGAAAAAATAGCTAATGAAGACTTTGATACTAATGGCGACATTAACTTAACGTGATAACAATATTTGAGCGCCGTGGGTGATAAGCGTTATAGACAAGTTAGCTTAAGATTATTAACCTGAGCAAAATGAAAGATGCAGTGAAGCAAATACAGCAGTTGAGGAGAGTAGTGTGGTTAAAGTATTAGTAAACGGTGCTAAAGGCCGTATGGGCAGCGAAGCGGTTAAAGCGATTAATAACGATCCAGAGTTAACTTTAGTTGGAGAAGCTGACTTTGGTGATGATTTAGCGGCAAAAATTGTGCAATGCCAAGCTGAAGTGGTGGTTGATCTGACGGCAGCGTCAGCAGGATTTAACAATACTCAAACCATATTAAATGCCGGCGCTCGTCCTGTTATTGGCACCAGCGGTTTTCAGCAGTATCAAGTTGATGAATTAGTAGCGCTTTCGGTAGAGAAAAAACTCGGCGGCCTGATTGCACCTAACTTTTCGGTTGGTGCGGTACTGATGATGAAGTTTGCTGCCGAAGCGGCGAAATATTTACCCGATGTTGAAGTCATTGAAGCTCATAGTCCGCAAAAGGAAGAGAGTCCTTCAGGTACTGGCGTTCGCACGGTCGAGCTAATTGCTGCAGCACGTACGAAAGCACCTATGTCCACATCGGACAAAGAATTAATAGAGGGCGCGCGCGGTGCTAAATTACATGATGTTCCGCTACACTCAATTCGCTTACCGGGTGTAGTTGCACAGCAAACGGTATTTTTTGGTGGTTTAAGTGAAACCCTTAAAATTGAGCATAACTCTCAACATCGTGAATCATTCATGCCTGGTATCTGTTTGGCTTGTAAGCAAGTTATGACCCGAGAGCAACTCGTTTATGGTTTAGAGCATTTAATGGATTAATTGAGTCAGTAGAAATTCTGCAAGGACCGTAACGACTAAGGACTGATTTTTCAGTCCTTTTTTGATAAATAAGGCGTAAAGATGAAAAAATATTTAACTCTTTTACTTCTCCCTTTTTCTGCATGGGCTACAGAGATAGTTGATAACCCACCTAAGGTTCCCGTTAAAAAGGATGAGTCGGTTAAAATTGAAGCACCTGCGGCTCATGTCGAAGCCATTAAATCTAATTTGACCTTGCTAGGAACCACTGTTAAGCCCAATAGTTTTCGTACTTTGTCATGGTCGAGCGAGCAATCATTTACTGGGATTGATTTAGGCACCCCTGTATTGGTGGCAAGTGGTGCGCAGCCGGGGCCGACCTTGTGCTTAACTGCAGCGGTCCATGGTGATGAATTAAATGGTATTGAAATCACTCGTCAAGTTGTACACCCATTAGACACTAACAAACTCAAAGGCACGGTGATTGGTGTACCCATAGTGAACTTAGATGGTTTTCATAATTCATCGCGTTACCTTAAAGATCGTCGTGACTTAAACCGTTACTTTCCTGGTTCAACCGAAGGCGCGTCGGCGTCACGTATTGCCTATTCTTTTTTTAGCCAGATTATCACCCATTGTGATGCCTTAGTGGATCTTCATACTGGGTCTTTTTATCGCACCAACTTGCCACAAATACGGGCTGACTTAAGCCATCCGCCATTGGCTGAATTTAGTCGAGGTTTTGGCGACATTACCATAGTGCAAAGTAAAGCCAGTACCGGTACCTTACGCGGTGCAGCGATGGAGCATGGCATTCCAGCGGTTACCATGGAACTAGGAGCACCGATGAGTCTTGATTTAGACAGTGTATCGGTTGGAGTGGCTGCTATTAAGCGTCTGATGCGCAGTATGGATATGCTGCCAGAGCCTTATCGTGGTGGAAGCGTGCAACCTATTTATGTTGAATCGTTTTGGTTGCGCTCTGATCACAGTGGTATTTTTGTTAGCAATGTTTCCCTTGGTGTAAAAATTAAAAAAGGCGATATTCTCGGCACGGTAACGGATCCAGTAACCAATGCTGCATTTCGTGTGCGGGCTCAATCAAACAGCACGGTAATAGGCAAAGCAATTAATCAGTTTGTTTATCCTGGTTTTGCTGTGTTTCACTTAGCGATTAATACTACGCCAGAAAAAGTAGAGAAAAAAGCAGCAGAAATACAACATCAGGAGGAAACTCAAGAGCGCGCGATAGAGGGGTTAGATGGGGAGCCTGAAATTGAGGGCGGTGATGTTGGATCCGATGATGCAGAAGAAATGGATGGCTAGTGGTGTTAGCCTCTTGTAGTCCATAACCCGAGCTATTGATAAGTAAAAAAAGCTTTATCTGTATCTACTCGTAATAGGCCTGAGCAAAACTAAGGTTAAGTTGAGCCTATTCAAGATATCGTTGCAAGCATGCTTTAAGACCTGCTTCTGCTTCTTTTTTGCCGCTATACGACGAGCCTTTGATACTGTTAGCCCAATCTTGTTGTTGCAAAATAAGCCGAGCTAAGAGGGCTTGCTCTGAAGGTGATACATCTTCAGTGCGCCCGTGCTTGATTAACCACTTTTTGATATTGGGTAAGATAAATGCTAGCGGACGGTGATACTGCACATAGGTCTGAATATCTTGGATTAAGTCAGTTGGGGCGGGTGTGTGATGGCTATTTATAATAAAACAGGCCAGCTCGGGGGGGAGGTGTTTTAATGGTCCGCAAAAATGATCGCCAAGTTGATTAAATAGGTGCTCTTGGCACTGGAATAGCCAAGGGGCCTGCTCGGCGGTTAATGGCATTAACATTAATGCGCTATAACAACCGCTAGCGCTATCTTGCGTTAAACCTAAATGAGCGATCTGAAAGCCTAAGCGCTGCCAGAATTGACCGAGTTCGAGGGTTAAGCCAAAGCTAGAGCCGAGAAAATCATATCCTTGTCCGCTAGCCCATTTACTGAGTTGTTTAACTAGGTAGCTACCTAAGCCCTGCTGTTGTAGGCTAGGGTGAATAGCAATGCGCATAATACGGGCATAATGCTTAGCGCCTGCGGCTTGCTGTCCACCATGAAATAGCAGCGATTGGGGAATTAAATGACCTTGAATGCGCCTTTGTCCGTGATAAACATCTTGGCTTAATGACTCTGATAATTGACCTTCACTACTGATAATGGCGGCGCCGATAATTCCTTGCCCTTGCTGCAGTGCCATTATCTGAATACCTGGGTTATCCAGCAACGCTCTTAAATCTGACGGCTTAGTCTGATAATGAGCGCATACCAATAACGAAAAAATAGCGCGCAGCAATGCTTCGCTGTTACTTAGCTCTTGTGGCATAACCTGACGAACAACCAGCTCTTCATCTTGTTGGGTTAAGCTCAATGATGGTAGCTGCGCATCGAGTAATAAAGCATTAAAAATCAATGCCTCGACTGGATCGTCCTCAGCCCAACGAATCGGTGATTTGAGATGAGTTTGTTTATACCCGTTTGAAACGCGTTGTAAATAGGGGATAAATTTAAGACTGAAGCCTCGTCCTGAGCCCTCATAACCATGCAAAGTTGAACAAAATACCACCCGTTTGTAATTTTGGTTAAGCTGTTGCAGTAAAGGAATGGGTAGGGCAGCGGCTTCATCAATGAGCAATAATGTTGCTTTTGGTTGTTCTAAAATCAGTTGGTCGGGAGCAAAGAATGTAAGGGTATTTCCTTGGTAGTTTAAATTGTTGCCAACCCTTTCTGCTGCGGGCAAGTTGGCTTGAGCAAGTTCAAAGACACTTTGTACGGCCTGAGGTGAGGGGGCCGTTAATGCTATCTCAATTTGTTGCTCTTGCGCGAGTAATTGCGCAGCGGCAATACCAAGCGCTGCTGACTTTCCGCGGCCACGATCGGCGGTTAGTATTAAAGGGCGGTTGGCTCTGCCGGCATTTACTTTATGGATCGATGCCACGGCATCGGCTTGCTCTTGGTTTTTATATGGTGCCTGATATTGCGGTATGTGAAATGTTACTGACTCAGTGTTTGACAGGTGCTCAATACTAGGTAGCGGCTGACCTTGTTCGACAATAGTTGCACTGGGGTCTTGTCGTAATAATGCAACCAACCGTGCCAAAAATAAGCTCTTTTTTGGTGGCGGCGATTGTGCGGATATAAACCTTAGGTAATCAGGATCTTGATAACTAGGCCAGGTATCAAGTGGTGGACAAATAAGAATAAGTATTCCCCCGCCAATTAATGTCCCACTGAGGGCACCGAGTGCGTCTGCAGATAAACCTGAGTAGGCATCAATAATCAGCTGTGAGCACTGTTGTCCCAGTAATAAATGAGCTTGTTTTACTTGATAATAGCGAGTAGATGCCGGTAGCGAGATAGTTGGAACAGGGGCGCCAATAAATAAAGCTTCAGGCTCAATCATAGGCATCATGGCACGATGAGCCCAGGCTTGCTCACCGCTAAGAATAAGTAAGCGGCGGTGATTTGTTTGCTGCGCTTGTTTAATGAGAGCATTAACTAATGGAAGTATGTTCAATCTGACGCTACCTGAATTACAAAATACCTGATTCCAGTTGTCCACTCAGGACAAAGGCACTATATGGGAAAATAGCAGAGAATGCGAGAAGGTGACTAGTGTGCAGGGTTGTGCATTTTTTCTGTTTTATGATAATTTTATGCTTATTTATTGATACGGGTCTCATTTCAGGTTGGATTAATTAACGGGTTTCTAGCGCTTTGATAATATGGCTAAAACCGCTGATTTATTGCGGGTTTCATACTTAGCGAAGGATGCGCGAACTTATTTTATGTTTCAAACATTAGTTCAAAATATGCCGAGGGCAAAGGGATTCGAAGCCTTTTGTTATTCTGGCCTTGGTAGTTTATCAAGCCTCTATCAGGGCTGCACTTTGTTACTGGTCGATGATCAAAGTTTATATGTGGTTGCGCGTGCTAATCATAGAGAGGGAGTGCGGTATTTTTCTACGCCTTTATCGGTCTACCAAGAGCCTGACTTTCCTTTAATATCATGTTATTCAGTGATTAACGAAGGCAAAAGTGTGGATGGCATTCTGCCTTTAGTAAACCAGCAAGGTATTATTGGTTTATTAATTGTAGAAGGTAAGAAGGGAGTATCGTCAAAAGTAAACGAGTATTTACTCGAAGCCCTTAGTTTTGGGTTAGATAATTATCGCTTGTCATTAGTTCATCAGGCTCAGCAATCAGAGTTACAACGCAAAGAACTTGCCTTGGCCAGAGCGGACGAGCAAACAGCTGCGTTTTCAGGACTACTGAAAGAGTTACATGAAATCACTATTGAACTGTCTAAGTTATATTCATTAGATGAATTGTATCGCCATACTGTTGAGGCTGGTACGACTCGTCTTGGTATTGATCGTATGGCGGTATTTATCATGGATACCGAGCGCGATATGTATTTTGGTACTTATGGTACTAATGAACAAGGTGAGGTTGTTGATGAGAGCTATTTTCAAAACAACATTCCAAATGTGCCATTTGTACAAGAAGCGTTAACACGTAAGGACTATTTAAGCGTTTGGGATGATGCGCCCATTTTGCATGATACCAAGGAAATAGGCTCAGGCTGGAATGCGATGATTGCCCTATGGCATGGTGATGAAACGATAGGTTGGATTGCCTGTGACAATTTCATTAATCACAAACCGTTACCAGACTACCAAAAAGAAGTATTAATCCTTCTCGCTTCCACGGTCGCGCAAATGATCATGCGCAAACAAGCTGAAGAGCAAGTGATGTTACTTAACAGAGAGCTTGAATTGCGAGTACGAGAGCGTACCACTGAACTTGCTCAAGCCTACCGAGCTTTGGCAGACGCTAATTCTGCATTACAGCTGGTTTCTGCGATTGATTCGTTAACCGGTTTAGCAAATCGGCGAGCTTTCGATGAGCGGCTAGAATCAGAGTGGATTAATGCGCTACGTGAGCACAGCAATATTTCTTTAGTTTTGATCGATGTTGACTTTTTCAAGCAATATAATGACAGGTTTGGCCACCCCGAAGGGGACGTTTGCCTACAACGCATTTCGCAGGCCCTAAAAGAGTGTGTAAATAGTAATAAAGATCTTGTTGCCCGTTATGGCGGTGAAGAAATCGTTTTACTTTGTCCTGGAATCAGTGCCGAGCAAACCGCCGTACTGGCAGAGCTTTGTCGTAAGAAAATTGAGCTGCTCAATATTTCACATCCGGAAAATGGGATTAAAGAACGAGTAACCATTAGCTTGGGACATGTTTGTATCCAACCCGTGAATGGCATGCCTCACAAAAATCTGATTTGCATCGCCGATCAGGCTCTCTATCACGCCAAGCAGACAGGCCGCAATATCTCGGTACAAGCCGAATACGGCCAATTCAAATAGTAAACTTAAAATATCTACAATTAACTGCATTCCATCGATTGCAAATTCACCATATCTCTGTATAATGCGCTCCACTTGCTAATAGAGTAAGTGGAGCAATAGCTCCCTGCCAGAATTACTGGCCACACAGAGCCCCCGATTTGGGTGGCTAATGGTTTAAGCCTCACTAATCACTTATTTTAAGTAAAGTAGATAGGTGGAGTTTTTTTATGTTTTTAACTATTGGAGCCTTGGTCCATGCAGAACCAAAGAATCCGTATCCGCCTGAAAGCGTTTGATCACAGACTGATCGATAACTCTACAGCGGAAATCGTTGAAACTGCAAAGCGCACGGGTGCTCAGGTTCGTGGTCCGATTCCACTGCCTACTCGTAAAGAGCGCTTTACTGTACTGGTTTCTCCGCACGTAAACAAAGATGCGCGTGATCAGTACGAAATTCGTACGCACAAGCGCTTGATTGATATCGTAGAGCCAACTGACAAGACTGTTGACGCACTAATGAGGCTAGACCTAGCCGCTGGTGTTGACGTTCAAATCAGCTTGGGCTAAACGGAAGAGAAAGAGGTTATAACAATGACAATCGGTCTAGTTGGTCGTAAAGTTGGTATGACTCGCATCTTCACTGAAGATGGCGTTTCTATTCCAGTTACGGTAATTGAATGTACTGCAAACCGCGTTACTCAGGTTAAAGGCCTAGAAACTGACGGTTACAGCGCAATTCAAGTGACCACCGGCACCAAAAAAGCAAGCCGCGTAAATAAACCTCAAGCAGGTATTTTCGCGAAAGCTGGTGTTGAAGCAGGTCGCGGTTTGTGGGAATTTCGTCTTGCAGACAATGAAGGCGCAGACATCCAAGTGGGTGCTGAGCTGAACGTTGATAATTTCAACGAAGTAAATAAAGTAGATGTTACTGGTCAATCTAAAGGTAAGGGCTTCCAAGGTGCTGTTAAGCGTTGGAACTTCCGTACTCAAGATGCGACTCACGGTAACTCTCTTGCCCATCGTGCACCGGGTTCAATTGGCCAATGTCAAACTCCAGGTCGCGTATTTAAAGGCAAGAAAATGGCTGGTCACATGGGTGCTGTTCGTGTAACGACTCAGAACCTAGAAGTTGTTCGTGTTGACGCTGAGCGTAACCTTATCCTTGTAAAAGGTGCGGTACCAGGTGCAATCAACGCTGACGTCATCATCAAACCTGCCGTCAAAGCGTAACAGGAGATAGTAATGGAATTGGTATTGAAAGACGCGCAAAGCGCTCTTGAAGTTTCCGAAACTACCTTCGGACGTGAATTCAACGAAGCCCTGATTCATCAGGTTGTCGTTGCATACGCTGCAGGTGCTCGTCAAGGTACACGTAAACAAAAGACTCGTGCAGAGATCGTTGGTACGGGTAAAAAACCTTGGCGTCAAAAGGGTACTGGCCGCGCACGTTCTGGTAGCCAAGCGAGCCCAATCTGGCGTTCTGGTGGTGTAACTTTTGCTGCGCGTCCACAGGACCACAGCCAAAAAGTTAACAAGAAAATGTATCGTGGTGCGGTTCAAAGCATCCTTTCTGAACTTGTTCGCCAAGATCGTCTAGTAGTTGTTGAAAACTTCGCTGTTGAAACACCTAAGACTAAAGAGCTAATAGCTAAGCTGAAAGAGCTTGAGCTAAACGACGTTCTTATCATCACTGAAGAAGTAGATGAGAACTTGTTCCTAGCTGCGCGCAACTTATACAAAGTTGACGTACGTGATGCTGCTGGTATCGACCCTGTTAGCCTAATCGGCTTTGAGAAAGTTCTTGTTACTGCTGCTGCAGTTAAGAAGATTGAGGAGGCTTTAGCATGATCAGTGAAGAACGTTTACTGAAAGTACTGAGTGCTCCACATATCTCTGAGAAGAGCACTCGTTCTGCTGAACTAGACAACACAGTTGTGTTCAAAGTTGCTACAACAGCAACTAAAGCAGAAATCAAAGCAGCAGTTGAAAAACTGTTTGAAGTTGAAGTGACTGGCGTTAGCACTCTTGTTGTTAAGGGTAAAACCAAGCGTCATGGTCAACGTGTAGGTCGTCGTTCCGATTGGAAAAAGGCTTACGTGACTCTGGCAGACGGTGCTGAAATCGATTTCGCTGGCGCTGAGTAAGAGGAACTTTATCAATGGCTATTGTAAAATGTAAGCCTACATCTCCAGGTCGTCGCCACGTCGTTAAAGTGGTTAACAACGACCTGTACAAAGGCAAGCCATACGCACCACTACTTGAGACTAAGTCTAAGTCTGGTGGTCGTAACAACGGCGGTCGTATTACAGTTCGTCACATCGGTGGTGGTCATAAGCAACACTATCGTGTAATCGACTTTAAACGTAATAAAGATGGCATCCCTGCAAAAGTAGAGCGTTTGGAATATGATCCAAACCGTACTGCGAATATCGCACTAGTACTTTATGCAGACGGTGAGCGTCGCTACATCTTAGCACCTAAAGGTGTTCAAGCTGGCGATGCACTACTATCTGGTATTGATGCGCCAATCAAAGCAGGTAACGCTCTTCCTATGCGTAATATCCCAGTAGGTTCTACTGTGCACGCTGTGGAAATGAAGCCTGGTAAGGGTGCTCAATTAGCTCGTTCAGCAGGTGCTTACGCACAAATCATCGCTCGTGATGGTGACTATGTAACACTACGTCTTCGCTCTGGCGAAATGCGTAAAGTTCAGTCAGATTGTCGCGCGACGATTGGTGAAGTTGGTAATGCTGAGCACATGCTTCGCCGTCTAGGTAAAGCTGGTGCAAGCCGCTGGCGCGGTGTTCGCCCTACAGTACGTGGTGTTGTAATGAACCCGGTTGATCACCCACACGGTGGTGGTGAAGGTCGTACTTCTGGTGGTCGTCATCCTGTTTCACCATGGGGTGTGCCAACTAAGGGCTACAAGACTCGTTCGAACAAGCGTACTGATAAGTACATTGTACGTCGTCGTAATAAGAAATAATTAGAGGAATACGCCATGCCACGTTCTCTCAAGAAGGGTCCATTTATTGACCTACACTTGTTGAAGAAGGTAGAGAAAGCGTTGGAAAGCGGTGACAAAAAGCCTGTTAAGACTTGGTCCCGTCGTTCAATGATCATTCCAGATATGATTGGTTTGACCATCGCTGTCCATAATGGTCGTCAGCACGTACCAGTATTTGTAACCGATGAAATGATCGGCCAAAAATTGGGTGAGTTTGCACCAACTCGTACTTATCGCGGCCACGTCGCAGATAAGAAAGCGAAGAAGAAGTAAGGAGTAGATAATGGAAGCTTTAGCTAAACATAAGTTTGCTCGTACTTCGGCGCAAAAAGCACGTCTAGTTGCTGACCAGATCCGTGGTCTACCAGTTGAAAAAGCGCTAAACATTTTAACTTTCAGCGACAAAAAAGCCGCTGACCTAGTTAAGAAAGTTCTTGATTCTGCTATTGCTAACGCTGAGCACAATGAAGGCGCTGATATTGATGAACTAAAAGTTGCCAAAATTTTTGTTGATGAAGGTCCAACCATGAAGCGTATTATGCCTCGTGCTAAAGGCCGTGCTGATCGCATTCTTAAGCGTTCAAGCCACATCACAATTGTGGTATCGGACAGGGGATAAGTAATGGGTCAGAAAGTACATCCTAACGGTATTCGCCTAGGTATCACTAAGCCTTTTAGCTCTACCTGGTATGCCGAAAAAGACTTCGCTGCTAACCTATACGGTGATTTCGAAGTGCGTCAGTTCCTTACTAAAGAACTGAAAAATGCGTCATTGTCTAAAATTACTATTGAACGCCCTGCTAAGAGTATTCGTGTGACTATTCACACTGCTCGCCCAGGTGTTGTTATTGGTAAGAAAGGCGAAGACGTAGAAAAATTGCGCAATGCAGTGGCTAAAATGGCTGGTGTACCTGCACAAATCAACATTTCCGAAGTGCGTAAGCCAGAGTTAGATGCCAAGCTAGTAGCTGACAGCATCTCTTCTCAGCTAGAGCGTCGTGTTATGTTCCGTCGTGCTATGAAGCGCGCAGTTCAAAATGCAATGCGTCTTGGTGCTAAAGGTATCAAAGTTGAAGTAAGTGGTCGTCTTGGTGGTGCTGAAATCGCACGTACTGAGTGGTATCGTGAAGGTCGTGTGCCTCTACATACACTACGTGCAGACATCGATTACTCGACGTCTGAAGCTTTAACTACTTACGGTATCATTGGTGTTAAGGTTTGGATCTTTAAAGGTGAAGTTCTTGGTGCACTACCATTAGGTGGTCAACCAGAAGCACCTGCCAAGCCTAAACGCAAAGGCCGTGGTAAGTAAGGAGATTCAGAAATGTTGCAACCAAAACGTACTAAATTCCGTAAGCAGCACACCGGTCGTAACCGTGGTCTAGCTAAAGGACAAGACGTTAGCTTTGGCCAGTTTGGTCTTAAAGCGACAGGACGTGGCCGTTTGACTGCACGTCAAATTGAAGCTGCACGTCGTGCGATGACTCGTGCGGTTAAGCGTCAAGGTAAAATCTGGATCCGCGTTTTCCCTGATAAGCCTATTACAGAAAAACCTCTTGAGGTTCGTATGGGTAAAGGTAAAGGTAACGTAGAATATTGGGTTGCTCAAATTCAACCTGGTAAAGTCCTTTACGAAATGGAAGGCGTTCCAGAGGCGATAGCACGTGAAGCATTTGCACTAGCAGCTGCTAAACTGCCTATCAGTACTACTTTCGTAACAAGAACGGTGATGTAATGAAAGCAAGCGAACTTAAAACTAAGAGCGTTGAAGAGCTGAATGCTGAACTGTTAAGCCTATTACGCGAGCAGTTCAACCTACGCATGCAAGCGAGCACAGGCCAACTGGCTCAAACTCACTTGCAAAAAGAAGTACGCCGTAACATCGCGCGTGTTAAAACTTTGCTAACTCAGAAGGCAGATGCGTAATGAGCGAAAATACTCGTACTCTTCAAGCTAAAGTCATCAGCGACAAGATGGACAAGTCCATCACAGTAGCGATTGAACGTAAAGTGAAACATCCGATCTACGGTAAGTTCATCAAGCGTACTACTAAGCTACACGTACATGACGAAACAAATCAGTGTGTTGAAGGCGATTGGGTTCTTATCCGTGAATGTCGCCCTCTTTCTAAGACTAAGTCTTGGACATTGGTTGAAGTAATTGCAAAAGCTTAATTTTTAAGCTTTTTCAAAAAAAGCGGCGCCTTTATTGGGGCCGCTTTTTATTTATACTACCTTTTCTCAGAATGTGGTGTTATAATGCGCCGCCCTCTAAAGGGAAGGTAGCCATGATTTCAGATTAGGCTGAAATCTTGTTGTAATAATAGCGGAGCACTGAAATGATCCAGATGCAAAGTATGCTTGACGTGGCTGATAACTCAGGCGCACGTAGCGTAATGTGTATTAAGGTCCTTGGTGGCTCGCACCGCCGTTATGCAGCGATTGGTGACATCATCAAAGTTACTGTTAAGGAAGCAATTCCTCGCGGTAAAGTTAAAAAAGGTGATGTTTACAATGCTGTGGTAGTGCGTACCAGAAAAGGTGTACGTCGTCCTGATGGTTC
The DNA here is from genome assembly GCF_030547455.1 of Motilimonas sp. 1_MG-2023. Lineage (NCBI taxonomy): Bacteria > Pseudomonadati > Pseudomonadota > Gammaproteobacteria > Alteromonadales > Motilimonas > Motilimonas sp. 1_MG-2023. The sequence goes on from NZ_JAUOPX010000005.1 coordinate 132,241, forward strand.
TTTGATTCGTTTTGACCGCAATGCTGCGGTTATCTTGAATGCAAACAAACAACCAATTGGTACACGTATCTTTGGGCCTGTGACTCGTGAACTTCGTTCAGAGCAATTTATGAAAATTGTGTCTCTGGCACCTGAAGTACTGTAAAAGGCGGAGTCAATAATGGCAGCAAAAATTATTCGTGACGACGAAGTGATCGTACTAGCCGGTAAAGATAAAGGTAAAACTGGTAAAGTTACCAAAGTTCTACCTAACGGCAAAGTGTTCGTCGAAGGCGTAAATACTATCAAGAAGCACACCAAGCCAAACCCTCAATTGGGTGTAGCAGGTGGCATCGTTGAAAAAGAAGCGGCAATTGACGCTTCAAACGTTGCGATCCTTAACCCATCTACGGGTAAAGCTGATCGTGTTGGTTTTAGACTTGAAGACGGCAAAAAAGTACGTTTCTTCAAATCTAATAATGAAACTGTGAAGTAATTGGAGTTTACGATGGCGAAACTGCATGATTTTTACAAAGAGACAGTAGCGTCTGATCTTCAAACGAAGTTCGGTTACAAATCTGTCATGCAAGTCCCTCGGATTGAAAAGATCACCCTAAATATGGGTGTTGGTGAAGCTCTGGCTGATAAAAAAGCACTAGAGAATGCGGCTGCTGATATGGCTGCAATTTCTGGTCAAAAGCCACTAATCACCAAGGCGCGCAAATCTGTTGCGGGCTTCAAGATCCGTGAAGGCTACCCTATTGGTTGTAAAGTGACCTTACGCGGTGAACGGATGTGGGAATTCTTCGAACGCTTGGTTAGCATTTCGCTACCACGTGTACGTGACTTCCGCGGCTTGAATCCTAAGTCATTCGACGGCCGTGGTAACTACAGCATGGGTGTACGTGAGCAAATCATCTTCCCTGAAATCGATTACGATAAAGTCGATAAAGTACGTGGTCTTGATATTACTATCACTACTACTGCTGCTTCAGATGAAGAAGGTCGTGCACTGTTAGCTGCATTCAACTTCCCATTCCGTAAATAAGGTGTAGGGTTATGGCTAAACAATCCATGAAAGCACGTGAAGCAAAACGTGAAAAACTGGTTAGCAAGTACGCTGAACAACGCGCAGCGCTAAAAGCGGCGATCACTGACGTGAATACATCAGATGAAGACCGTTGGGCTGCAGTGCTTAAGCTACAAACGCTACCTCGTGATTCCAGTAAGAGTCGTCAGCGTAACCGCTGTAACGTTACTGGTCGCCCACATGGTTACCTGCGTAAATTCGGCATGAGCCGTATTAAGCTGCGTGAACACATGATGCGCGGTGAAGTTCCTGGCCTTAAAAAGGCTAGTTGGTAATCCACTATCACGGAGTAAGCAAATATGAGCATGCAAGATCCTATTGCTGATATGCTAACACGCATTCGCAACGGTCAAGCGGCCAACAAAGTTGCAGTGAAAATGCCATCTTCTAAGCAAAAAGTAGCTATCGCTGCAGTGCTTAAAGAAGAAGGCTATATCGCTGATTTCGCTCTAGTTGGTGAAGCTAAACCAGAATTGGAAGTAACTCTTAAGTACTTCCAAGGTAAAAAAGTTATCGACAGCATTAAACGTGTTAGTCGTCCAGGTCTGCGCATCTACAAAAGCTCTTCAGAACTGCCAAAAGTTCTTGACGGCCTAGGTGTTGCAATTGTTTCAACTTCACAAGGTGTGATGACCGATCGTGCAGCGCGTAAAGCGGGCATCGGTGGTGAGATCATCTGTTACGTAGCTTAAGGAGTAGATATGTCACGCGTTGCTAAATCGCCTGTTGCTATTCCAGCTGGCGTAGAAGTTAAAATTAACGGCCAGGAAATCACAGTTAAAGGTAACAACGGTTCATTAAGCCGTGTTATTAACAATGCTGTTGTTGTTAAAGAAGAAGAAGGTAAACTGACTTTTTCTTGGGTTGAGGGTGTAGTTGGAGCAAGTGCTCAAGCTGGTACTGCTCGCTCACTAGTTAACAACATGGTTGAAGGCGTATCGAAAGGTTTCGAACGCAAACTTCAGCTACTAGGTGTTGGTTACCGTGCAGCTGTTCAAGGTAAAGTAGTAAACCTAACACTAGGTTTCTCTCACCCTGTTGAGCACGCACTACCTGAAGGTATCACTGCCGAGTGTCCATCAAATACTGAAATCGTACTGAAAGGTATTGATAAGCAGTTGATTGGACAGGTTGCCGCCGATATTCGTGGTTACCGTCCACCAGAGCCTTACAAAGGTAAAGGTGTACGTTATGCTGACGAAGACGTGCGTCGTAAAGAGGCTAAGAAGAAGTAAGGTAACACTATGGATAAGAAAGCATCTCGTCTACGTCGTGCAACTCGTACGCGTAAGAAATTGCAAGAGTTGGGAGCAACTCGCCTGGTGATTCACCGTACTCCGCGCCACACTTACGCGCAGGTGATCTCGCCAGAAGCAAAAGTTATTGCAACTGCATCAACAGTTGAAAAAGACGTTGCTAGTCAAGTTAAAAACGGTGGTAATGTTGAAGCGGCTAAGCTAATCGGTAAATTGGTTGCTGAGCGTGCTGTAGAGAAAGGTGTTGCTAAAGTATCTTTCGACCGCAGCGGTTTTCAATATCATGGTCGCATCTCAGCATTAGCTGAAGCGGCTCGTGAAGCTGGTCTTCAGTTCTAAGGGGCGGGTCATGGCAAAAGAACAAACTCAAGCCGGTGAACTGAACGAAAAACTTATCGCAGTTAACCGAGTTTCAAAAGTAGTTAAAGGTGGTCGCATCTTTAGCTTCACGGCACTAACAGTAGTTGGTGACGGCAATGGTCGTGTAGGTTTTGGTTACGGTAAAGCACGTGAAGTGCCTGCAGCTATCCAGAAAGCAATGGAAAAAGCGCGCCGTAATCTAACGACTGTAACGCTTAATGGTACTACACTTCAGCACCCTATTAAGGGGCGCCACTCTGGCTCAAAAGTTTACATGCAGCCAGCATCTGAAGGTACAGGTATCATCGCCGGTGGTGCGATGCGTGCAGTACTAGAAGTAGTAGGTGTACAAAACGTACTTGCTAAAGCTTACGGTTCTACTAACCCAATCAACATCGTTCGCGCTACTATCGACGCGCTTGAGAGCATGAATGCTCCTGAGCAAGTTGCTGCTAAGCGTGGTCTGACTGTTGACCAGATTTTAGGGTAATTGACCATGGCTAAGACGATTAAAGTAACTCAAACTAAAAGCGCGATCGGCCGTTTACCGAAGCATAAAGCTACGTTAACTGGTTTAGGTCTACGCCGCATTGGCCACACTGTTGAACTAGAAGATACTCCTTCTGTTCGCGGTATGGTTAATTCAGTTTACTACATGGTTAAAGTGGAGGATTAATTGATGAAACTTAATACTCTATCTCCAGCAGCAGGTTCAAAACCAGCAGCAAGACGTGTAGGTCGTGGTATCGGTTCTGGTCTAGGTAAAACCTGTGGCCGCGGACATAAAGGTCAGAAATCTCGTTCTGGCGGTTCTGTTCGTCCAGGTTTTGAAGGCGGTCAAATGCCTTTGAAACAACGTCTACCTAAGTTCGGTTTTACTTCTCGTAAGAGTTTAGTAAGTTCTGAAATTCGCTTAAGTGAATTAGCGAAAGTTGAAGGTGACGTAGTTTCTCTAGAAACTCTGAAAAAAGCCGGTATCATTGCTGATAATATTCGGTTCGCGAAAATTGTATTGTCTGGTGAAGTTTCTCGCCAAGTAACAGTACAAGGCCTTAAAGCAACAAAAGGCGCGCGTGCTGCAATTGAAGCTGTCGGCGGAAAAATCGAGGAATAAGATTAAATGGCTAAGAAACCAGGGTTAGAAGGGAAGGGCTCACAAGGCGGTTTAAGTGAACTTAAATCTCGCTTGTTATTTGTACTAGGTGCCATATTGGTGTTTCGTGCGGGCTCCTTTATTCCAATTCCTGGTATTGACGCCGCTGTCCTCGCTGAGTTGATGCAGCAGTCTAAAGGCACCATCATTGAAATGTTCAATATGTTCTCTGGTGGTGCACTTGAACGTGCATCTATTCTTGCGTTAGGTATCATGCCGTATATTTCGGCATCGATTATTGTGCAACTGCTGACAGTAGTACACCCACCACTTGCTGAATTGAAAAAAGAAGGTGAGTCGGGACGACGTAAGATTAGCCAATATACCCGATACGGTACGTTGGTACTCGGTACATTCCAAGCAATTGGTATTGCAACTGGTTTGCCAAATATGATCCCAGGCCTTGTGGTTAACCCAGGCATGAGCTTCTATTTGACAGCTGTAATCAGTTTAGTCACAGGAACAATGTTCCTTATGTGGCTAGGTGAACAAATTACCGAACGTGGCATAGGTAATGGTATCTCGATTCTGATTTTCGTAGGTATCGTTGCTGGTTTACCGTCTGCTATTGGTCAGACGGCAGAGCAAGCCCGCCAAGGTGAATTACACTTGTTACTGTTATTTTTGCTTGCCGCAATTGTATTCGCAGTAACTTATTTTGTGGTGTTTGTTGAACGTGGTCAGCGACGTATTGTTGTTAACTACGCCAAGCGCCAGCAAGGTAGAAAGGTATTTGCTGCACAAAGCACGCATTTACCACTGAAGCTAAATATGGCCGGTGTAATCCCAGCTATCTTTGCCTCAAGTGTAATCTTGTTCCCTGGTACTATTGCACAATGGTTCGGACAGACTGAAGGTTTTGAATGGTTAGGTGAGTTTTCGCTCGCGTTACAACCTGGCCAGCCGCTACATGCAATGCTGTATGCAGCTGCCATTATCTTCTTCTGCTTCTTCTACACTGCACTTGTGTTTAATCCACGCGAGACGGCAGATAACTTGAAGAAGAGCGGTGCCTTTATTCCAGGTATTCGTCCCGGAGAACAAACTTCGCGCTACATAGACAAAGTAATGACACGCCTAACATTAGCTGGCGCACTTTATATTACCTTTGTCTGTCTGGTTCCCGAGTTCATGATGATTACAATGAACACACAATTCTACTTCGGTGGTACATCGTTGTTGATTATTGTTGTAGTAATCATGGATTTTATGGCTCAGGTTCAGACTCATTTGATGTCTCATCAATATGAATCCGTCCTGAAAAAGGCAAATCTTAAAGGTTATGGTCGCTAAGATCTAATTTTTAGGGTAAGCTATTTGTTTACGGAGTTATGCAATGAAAGTTCGTGCATCCGTTAAGAAAATCTGTCGTAACTGTAAGGTTATCAAACGCCACGGCGTTGTACGTGTAATCTGCAGTGAGCCAAAGCATAAACAACGCCAAGGCTAAGTCAGAGATTTCATCGAGATGAATTGCAGCCTGATGGTTATTAAACCATCAGAGCTGTTTTTTGCTTGCAATTTTGTCGTCTGTTGAGTATCCTACCGGGCTTTTCGCAGATGGCCTTTAATTAATACTAGGAGTGCATAGTGGCCCGTATCGCTGGCATTAACATTCCTGATCAGAAGCATACTGTGATCGCCTTAACTGCGATTTATGGTATCGGTAAAACTCGTGCACAAAAAGTTTGTGCTGAAGCGGGTATTGCTGAAAATGTTAAGATCAAGGAATTAGACGAAGCTCAAATTGAGTCTCTTCGTACTGAAGTAGCTAAGTTTACCGTTGAGGGTGACTTACGCCGTGAAATTTCCATGAGCATCAAGCGTCTAATGGACCTTGGTTGTTACCGTGGTCTTCGCCATCGTCGCAGCTTGCCTGTACGTGGACAGCGTTCTAAAACGAATGCTCGTACTCGTAAAGGCCCACGTAAACCGATTAAGAAGTAGGGGTTAAGTAATGGCTAAAGCTCCAACTCGCGCTCGTAAGCGCGTCAAAAAGCAGGTTGCTGACGGCATGGCTCATATCCATGCATCTTTCAACAACACAATCGTTACCATCACCGATCGTCAAGGTAATGCTCTTTCTTGGGCTACTGCAGGTGGTTCTGGCTTCCGTGGTTCACGTAAGTCAACTCCATTTGCTGCGCAGGTCGCTTCTGAGCGCGCTGCTGAAGCTGCAAAAGAGTATGGACTGAAAAACGTAGAAGTTTTCGTTAAAGGTCCTGGTCCGGGTCGTGAGTCTTCAATCCGTGCGTTAAACGCAGCGGGTTTCCGCATCACTAATATTACTGATGTGACTCCGATTCCACACAACGGTTGTCGTCCACCTAAGAAACGTCGCGTATAACGTTTTTTAGACCTGTTGGAGAAAGAAAATGGCAAGATATATTGGGCCTAAGCTCAAACTTAGCCGTCGTGAAGGCACCGACCTATTTTTGAAGTCTGGTGTTCGTGCGATCGACTCTAAGTGTAAGATTGATAATGCACCTGGTGTACATGGTGCGCGTAAACCTCGTCTATCTGACTACGGTTTACAATTACGTGAAAAGCAAAAAGTTCGTCGTATGTACGGCGTACTAGAAAAGCAATTCCGTAACTACTACAAAGAAGCAGCACGTTTAAAAGGTGCTACAGGTTCAAACCTGCTACAACTTCTTGAAAGTCGTCTAGATAATGTTGTATACCGTTTCGGTCTTGGTTCTACTCGCGCAGAATCTCGCCAACTAGTTAGCCATAAAGCTATTCTAGTAAATGGTAAAGTGGTAAACATTCCATCGTACAACGTTAAACCAAACGACGTTATCAGCGTTCGCGAAAAAGCTAAGAGTCAAGCTCGTATTAAAGCGGCTCTAGAAATCGCTCAACAGCGTGAACTTCCTACTTGGGTAGAAGTTGACACTAACAAGATGGAAGGCACTTTTAAGCGCTATCCAGAACGTTCTGATTTGTCTGCGGACATTAACGAACAGCTGATCGTCGAACTTTACTCTAAGTAAAGTTAACTGCTAAGAGAGGACATAATGCAGGGTTCTGTAACTGAATTTCTTAAACCTAGACTAGTTGACATCGAGCAGGTTACCGCTAATCGTGCACGAGTTACACTCGAGCCTTTAGAGCGTGGTTTCGGCCATACTTTAGGTAACGCTTTACGTCGCATTCTACTTTCATCTATGCCAGGTTGTGCAGTGACTGAAGTTGAAATCGACGGTGTAATGCATGAATACAGTACTAAGGAAGGCGTTCAAGAAGATGTTCTTGAAATCCTACTTAATCTTAAAGGCCTTGCAGTTAAACTGGAAGGTAAAGATGAAGCACTGCTAACGCTTACAAAGTCTGGTGAAGGCCCTGTACTAGCGGGAGACATCACTCATGATGGTGATGTGGAGATAGTTAACCCAGAGCACGTTATTTGTACTTTGACAAGCAATGCTGACATTAGCATGCGCATCCGAGTTCAACGTGGTCGTGGTTACGTACCAGCTTCAATTCGTGTCCATTCGGAAGATGAAGAGCGTCCAATCGGTCGTTTGCTAGTCGATGCGGCATATAGCCCTGTAGAGCGTATTGCTTACAGTGTTGAAGCTGCTCGTGTAGAACAACGTACAGATTTAGACAAACTAGTCATCGACATGGAAACTAATGGTACTTTAGATCCTGAAGAAGCGATTCGTCGCTCTGCTACAATTTTAGCTGAACAGCTAGATGCGTTCGTAGACCTTCGTGATGTAACTGAACCAGAAGAGAAAGAAGAGAAGCCTGAGTTCGATCCAATCCTGCTTCGTCCCGTAGATGATCTAGAGCTAACGGTTCGTTCTGCTAACTGTTTGAAAGCAGAATCGATCCATTACATCGGTGATCTGGTACAGCGTACCGAAGTTGAACTATTGAAAACGCCAAACCTTGGTAAGAAGTCTCTGACTGAAATTAAGGATGTATTGGCATCACGTGGTTTATCTCTGGGCATGCGCCTTGAAAATTGGCCGCCAGCAAGTATTGCTGACGAATAATCAGATTTACTGAGTTAACGTATTAGTTAGAAGGATTAGGTTATGCGCCATCGCAAGAGTGGACGTCAACTTAACCGAAACAGCAGTCATCGTCAGGCTATGTTTCGTAACATGGCAAGCTCTTTGGTAACTCATGAAGTTATCAAAACAACCTTGCCTAAAGCTAAAGAACTTCGTCGTGTAGTTGAACCATTAATTACACTAGCTAAACAAGACAGTGTTGCTAACCGTCGTTTAGCATTTGCTCGCACACGTGATAACAGCGTTGTTGGCAAATTATTCAATGAATTGGGTCCACGTTACGAGTCTCGCCCTGGCGGCTACACTCGTATTCTAAAATGTGGCTTCCGTGCTGGTGATAATGCTCCTATGGCATACATCGAGCTGGTTGAGCGCCCAGTTGTTGAAGCAGTAGAAGACGCAGCAGAAGAATAAAAAATGGCCGGGTTTACCCGGCCTTTTTTTTATCTTGCCTTTATTTAACTTCCCATTTGCGCTTGTACATAATTTTGTATACCGATCTTTTCTATAAGACCTAAATGTTGCTCTAGCCAATAAATATGATCCATCTCGGTGTCATCAAGTAGCTTGGTTAACATATCTCTACTAACATAGTCCTGTTCTTTTTCGCAAATAGCGATGATCTCTCGCAGGCTATTCGCGACTGTATACTCTGCAGCAAGATCGTTCCTAAGCATTTCTTCAACATTTGAACCAATATGAATTGCCATTCGGGATGCTGTATCCGGTGTGCCTTCTAGAAATAGGATCCGCTCAATCAGCTTCTGCGCATGCTCGAGCTCCTCTTCATATTCGTGAGCTAATTTTTCATGTAGCCTATTAATACCCCAATCTTCGTACATCTTGGAATGTGCGAGATACTGATCCATGGAGGTAAGCTCAAGCGTTAGTTGCTTATTGAGGTGATCGATTACGACTTGTTTACCTAGCATGTTAACTCTCCATCATTGATTGTTGATAATTTTCGATCCCCGTTGCTTGGATTAAAAACTGTTGTGATTCAATCCAATCGAGGTGTTCTTCTTCATACTCAAGAATGGCCTCTAGCAACTCTCGACTGTTATAGTCTTGCTCTTGTTCACATAGCCCAATTGCACTGCGTAGTGCAGTTATTTGCTCGCACTGAAAGGCCATGTCGCATTCCAGCATCTCTGTAGTATTTTCACCAATCCTAAGTTTCCCAAGTTGTTGTAAATTTGGTAGGCCTTCAAGAAACAGGATCCGCTCAATCAACTCATCTGCTTGCTTCATATCTTTAATCGATTTTTTATAATCCTTTTCATCTAACTCGCCAAGGCCCCAGTTCTTAAACATACGAGCATGTAAGAAATACTGGTTAATTGAAGTGAGTTCTAACGTGAGGATCTTATTCAATTCGGGCAGGACTTTACTGTTGCCTTTCATTTTCTTCTCCAAGTCTAAATTGATTTGTGTCAATTTATATTGGTATAGATAAATAATTATGCAAGTCTATTTCGATATATAGAAAATAATTAATATATCTAATAAATTCAAAAACGTAGTATTGATACTGAGAGGTGTTTTTATTTGCTTTACGAAGAAGGGAGACAGCCATGTAAGCGGAGTTACACGGCTATCTTAAGCAACTAGCTACTATTATTTATTAATTGTTACTATGCAGCTCAGAATTAAGTTCAACAGCGGACTTATTGGTTAAGCACTCAATCTTACCTGTTATTGAATTACGACGGAATAATAAGTCACTCTTACCCGATAAATCACGAGCTTTGACAACTTCAACTTCTTTTCCTTCTGAATCCAGCATAGTAACCTTGGTTCCCGCTGTGACATATAAACCTGACTCTAGCGTACAGCGATCACCCAATGGGAAGCCTAGGCCAGCATTGGCACCTAGAAGGCTGTTTTCACCGATAGAGACAACAACACTACCGCCCCCGCTTAGGGTGCCCATGATAGACGCGCCGCCACCCACATCACTACCGTTTCCGACCATGACGCCAGCAGAAATACGCCCTTCCACCATGCTCACGGCTTCTGTGCCTGCATTAAAGTTAACAAAACCTTCATGCATTACTGTTGTACCTTCGCCAATGTGTGCACCCAAGCGAACGCGTGCTGTGTGCGCAATACGTACGCCAGTCGGCACCACGTAATCAGTCATTTTAGGGAATTTGTCTACACAGTTTACGCTAAGTGTACGCCCTGCAAGACGCGCTTCAATTTGGCGCTCTGCTAGTTCAGGCAAATCTATTGGGCCTTCGTTAGTCCATGCGATGTTATGTAGTAAACCAAAGATACCATCTAGTACTAAGCCATGTGGTTTAACTAAGCGATGCGACAATAGTTGTAGCTTTAAGAAACCTTCCGCGACGCTTGCTGGCTTCTCATCAGTCGCTAAAATAACTAACACCAAAGGCTGAGTTGAGCTCGCTGCCTGTTGTGCAAACTTAGCATTTTTATCGTCGCCAGCTTGGTTAAATGCGCCTGCTAACGCCTTACTTTGCTCTGAGGTTATCTCAAAAACTTCGTTGCCGCCTTGATAGTCAACTACCGCTGTTAACGCTGTAATAAGATCTGCACTTGGGCTTAGAACTGGATTAGGGAAGAAAGCTTCGATAATTTTTCCGCTGTTATTTTTTGTTGCGCTACCGAACGCCAATGAAAAACTTGCCATGTTAAGTACTTCTCCAAAGAAAATAATGAATTGCAAAAATTGAGCTGCAAAACGAGGGGTCTATTTTTTTAGTGTGGAACACATAATAATGATCTGGTTGGCACAATTGAAGTGTTTAGCCGAATTAATCGGCATTATCTCGATCAGCTGAGAGTGAACTACATGTTTTGCCGATAGGTCTCGTAATACTGCATCACTTTTTTGACATAGTTTTGTGTTTCTTTATAAGGTGGGATTTGATTATTGTATTTTTTTACCGCACCTGGGCCGGCATTGTAAGCGGCTAAAGCCAATTTCTTATTGTTGTATTGGTTGAGCAAACTTCTTAGATATTTCGCACCACCTTCCATATTCTGAACCACATCGTAGCTATTGCTGACGCCGAGCATCTTGGCGGTGCCAGGCATCAGCTGCATCATACCTACTGCTCCAGCACGAGAAACGGCTTGTGGGTTATAACCCGACTCTGCACTAATTACCGCGTGAAGTAATGCCGGCTCTAATTGATGGCGAGAGGCAATATCCACAATGGTTGGGTGGTAATGCTGGCGTAGCTTTTTATTTACTTTATATATTTTAACTCGTTTGGCCGGTTTGTCGGTCCAGTTACCAAAGCTTGCTGGGGTGGTTTGCTTAGGGGTACGCATTAGTAGAGTATAATTTTTATTTAACTTTTTTTGTGCAAAATGTGTCGTACCATTGCTGTCTACCCACATATAAACATCCGCACTTGCTGTCGGCACATAGATGCTTAACCATAATGTCAGCGTTAGAAATATTCTATACATAGTAATTCCTCGTAGGCAAAAACCAGCCTATATTATGGTTATAAATTAAGCAATTTTTACGCCTAGATAACAATTCGTTCTCACTTCATTAATTGGTTAGGCTGGCTCATTTCGTCCAAAATCTCTTCAACTTCAGAGGGAGCTTTTTCGACATCGCGCATTACTTCTGCTAAGTCTGTTTTTAATAGTTCATTATTGGGGTATAAAAATCGAGCATAGTTGATGACAGCTTGTGATTGCTGCTCTTGATCAAGTAAGCGATACGCGTAAGCAAGATTATAGTAAATATTGGCCCTTGGGGTATGTTTAACAAATTCACTCGCCCAAGCAACATAAGCCTCTAGCTCTTCCGGTTTGTTTAACTTTTCCCCAACCAGCATACGTAAGGTAAAGATATTGAATTCAAACCTAGTGGTTAATGCCAGTGGGTTAACAACTCGCATCAAAAGGTCAATATCCGTTCTGCCCGAACGCTCGAATTTAGTGACCAAGTAATTTGTATGCACTGCGCTGATCATAAAAGCGCAAGTGAGTAGCGGAATCAGTATGGCGTTAGATTTTACTAATAAATAAGGGCGAAAAATAATTGCTTTTTCGTGCTTACTGCTGAAACTGATATAGGCGACCATTACTATGAATACAAACCAAGTTGCCACTGCGTGATAAAACGGGTATTCCGTTTGACTGTGTAAAGTTAGAGGGAATACAAGAGCCAATAATGCCAAAGCTTTACGCCACGGAAAGCGAGTAAGTAAATAAATAAATGTAAGGGTTAAAATCAATAGGCCTAACAAAGGTACAATGCCACCTTCAACCCCCCAGTACATTAGCTCATTATGGGGGTGAGTTAAATTCTCTAAGACAAATGGTACTCCCTCTGCTTGTATTCGCTCCGCACGATTGGTTAAAAAACTGGCTTCAAAATTACCGTAACCCCAACCAGTAAGGGGTTTTTCCAGCATCATGTGCCAACTTTGTTCGTATTGCAGCGCTCTTGCACCAGCTTTAGCTAGTTCTTCTTTATTACGGGATACGCTACCATCACTTATCATAAAGTGCATTGAGAGGCCGAGGGGGATGGCAATGATGAGGCAAGAAAAACGTTTTCTCGATTGTTGAAATAACCAAGGGGAGATTAAGATAAGCCCGATTACAGCGCCTAAATAGCCGGTTCTGGAAGCGCTGATATAGATCACCCAAGCCGATAGAAAACACTGCACAAGTAAAAATGCCGTTAGCGCAGGCCGGCCTTTTAGAGCCCATTTCTGAATAAGATAACAGGAAAGTAACAAACTCGTTGCGGTGAAGCTTGCTAACACATTAGGCTGCTGAAAAATGCCATAGGGGCGACCATAGTTAACATCGTAGCCAAACACATTCCCTGGCTTGAGCAGGTACATCTGAGTAAGGCTGTAGAGGTTTTGGATAAAGCCTGCGCAGACAATCAGAATCAGTAACAGCAACCAATTCTGTTTACTAAAATTGAGCTGTTGCATGGCAAATAAAAGTAATATTCCGCCGATAAACCCAAGTAATCGGCCATAACTAGCATCAGCAAAGATTCCATTGGCATAAAATACTGGAATGACAAGTAAGGCAAATGCAATAAATCCAGCTATAGACATCACATTATAACGAATGATTTGTACTATGCTGATTTGCCATAGCCCCAGACCAATCAGAATAGAAATAAAGCACCACGCCACTGGGTTTATTGGAAGGTCAAACCCCGCTCCACCTTGGTTATGCTGAAAGTAATGCATGCCTATCAAAAAAAATAAGGCAAATACCACAGTAAAAATGATATTTAGGCGTGAGCGAGACGAACCCATAGATTCTTTTGTTCCTTACTTCTTAAGTAGTGGAGCTAAAAATGTCGCGGTATGGCTGCGTGTTTCTTGGCAGATATCTTCTGGTCTGCCGCAGATTAATATTTCACCGCCACCACTGCCACCTTCTGGTCCCAAATCTACGATCCAGTCGGCAGTTTTTATTACATCGAGGTTGTGTTCGATGATAACGACGGTATTGCCTTGATCTCTAAGCTTATTCAAAACTTCGAGCAAGTGCTTTATATCATGGAAATGTAAACCTGTGGTAGGCTCATCGAGAATATACAAGGTTTTACCAGTACTGCGTTTAGATAGCTCTTTTGCCAGCTTCACTCGTTGCGCTTCGCCGCCCGATAATGTGGTAGCGGCCTGACCAAGGCAGATATAACTTAAACCGACATCAAGCAGTGTTTGTAGCTTACGGTTCATAGCCGGCACTGCAGCGAAAAACTCTAGCGCGTCTTCTACCGTCATGTTAAGTACCTCGTTAATATTTTTGCCTTTATACTTAACTTCTAATGTTTCCCGGTTGTAGCGTTTACCCGCGCAAACATCACAAGGCACGTAAACATCAGGTAAGAAGTGCATTTCTACTTTTATTACACCATCACCCTGACAAGCCTCGCAGCGGCCGCCTTTAACGTTAAAGCTAAATCGGCCCGGTTTATAGCCTCGGCTTCTTGCTTCTTGGGTACCCGCAAACAAATCACGAATACCGGTGAAAATACCTGTATAAGTAGCGGGGTTAGAGCGTGGTGTTCGACCAATTGGACTTTGATCAATATCCACCACTTTATCAAGGTGTTGTAAGCCTGAGATGCTTTTGAAGGGGGCTGGTGTATTTAAACTGGCGTTATTGAGCTCTTTCTGTGCAATGCGGTAAAAAGTGTCGTTGATTAAGGTTGATTTACCGGAGCCAGACACACCAGTAACACAGGTCATGACACCCACAGGTATGTCTAAATTGACATTTTTTAGGTTATTGCCACTTGCGCCCTTTAGCTTGACCCACTTTTTGGTTAGTGGTGTGCGTTTATCAGGAATTGGAATAGACTTACGGCCACTTAAGTAGTCAGCGGTGAGTGACCCCTTACTTTTTAAGATCTCTTCATAACTTCCTTCAGCAATAATGCTACCGCCATGGACACCTGCGCCTGGGCCTATATCAATGATGTAATCTGCTGTGCGGATAGCATCTTCATCGTGCTCTACTACGATCACGGTATTGCCAAGATCTCTTAGGTGATTCAAGGTGCCAAGTAAGCGTTCATTATCGCGTTGATGTAAGCCTATCGAAGGTTCATCAAGCACATACATTACTCCCACTAGCCCTGCGCCAATTTGGCTGGCTAAGCGGATCCGCTGCGCCTCACCGCCGGATAAGGTTTCAGCGCTGCGCTCTAAACTCAAGTAATTTAAGCCAACATTAACTAAGAAGCTTAAGCGTTCGATAATTTCTTTTAAAATTTTCTCGGCTATTTGCGCTTTTTGGCCAGTGAGAGCGAGACCATTAAAAAATTCAGTAGCCTCACCGATGGACATAGTTGCCACCTTGGGCAGGTTGGTATCACTGACAAAGACATGGCGGGCTTCTTCGCGCAAACGGCTGCCATGGCAAGTTGGACAAGGTTGACTGTTAAGATACTTAGCGAGCTCTTCACGCACTGCATTTGATTCAGTATCTTTATAGCGGCGTTGCATATTGGGAATGATGCCTTCAAAGGGATGCTTTCTGACGACGACATCACCACGGTCGTTCATGTACTTGAATTCAATTTCGCTGCGGCCGCTGCCATGGAGTACAGCTTGCTGCGCCTCTTGAGCAAGCTCCTGAAAAGGCGTGTTGATATCAAAGCCATAGTGTTCTGCAAGTGAGGTAAGCATCTGGAAGTAATAAAAATTCTTTTTGTCCCAACCTTTTACCGCACCATTTGCCAGGCTTTTCTTTGGCTCAGTAAGTACTCGCTCACTATCAAAGTATTGTTGCACGCCTAAGCCGTCACAGGTGCCACAGGCGCCGGCAGGATTATTGAATGAAAAAATCCGTGGCTCAAGTTCTTGCATACTGTAGCCACATTGTGGACAAGCAAAGTTTGCCGAGAAAATTACTTCTTCGTGTTCACTGTTATCCATCCAGCCGATTACCGCCGTCCCTCCAGATAAAGCTAACGTCGTTTCAAATGATTCCGCCAAGCGTAACTGCATGTCACCGCGTACCTTAAAGCGGTCGACAACGACTTCAATGGTGTGCTTTTTGTGTAGGTCGAGTGTCGGAGGATCAGATAAATCACATACTTCACCATCAATACGAGCGCGAATAAACCCTTGTGCCGCTAAACCTTGCAGGGTTTTAACGTGCTCACCCTTCCGCTCTTTTACAACGGGGGCTAATAACATTAATTTACTGCCTTCGGGGAGTTCTAGTACCTTGTCGACCATTTGACTAATGGTTTGTGCATTTAGCGCGATATCATGGGTCGGACACCTAGGCTCGCCAACACGGGCATAAAGCAGGCGTAAATAGTCATAAATTTCAGTAATGGTGCCCACTGTAGAGCGCGGGTTGTGTGAGGTTGATTTCTGTTCAATTGAGATCGCAGGCGAGAGGCCTTCAATATGGTCAACATCGGGTTTTTCCATTAAGGAAAGAAACTGACGCGCATAAGCCGAGAGTGATTCAACGTATCGACGTTGCCCTTCTGCGTACAAGGTATCAAAGGCGAGGGAGGATTTACCTGAGCCAGATAGGCCAGTGATCACCACTAACTTATCACGGGGGATTGTTAGGTTAATGTTTTTAAGGTTATGGGTACGTGCGCCTCTGACTTCAATGTTATCCATGTTGCCACTCTGTAAACAAAATCAAAGTAGTGAGTATCGCACAGTATTAACTGTATGAATAGACAGTTAGAATAAGAAAAGCCAGCATCCTTGCTGGCTTTTAAATTAAGCTAAAAAGCGGTGTAATTTAAATGTATTCTCTTGCCCAGCTAACAGCTTGCAGCCTGTTTTTGACTTTAAGCTTCTTAAACACATTATATAAATGCGATTTAACCGTATGTTCACTAAGAAACAGGTTGTCGGCAATTTGCATATTCGACGCCCCTGTCATTACTTGCTTTAATATTTCCACCTCACGACTGGTTAATTTTGCGTATGGCTGGTACTGGCGGTGAAGCCGAGTACGTAGCGTGGCAAGTTGTGACGTCATGGTGGAACGACTAAACCAATATTCGCCAGCAAAGACACAATTAATGCCTTTGATAAGCTGTTCTTGGTCAGCAGATTTTTGGAAAATGCCCGCACACAGCGGCCAAGCTTGTAACAAGTGTGTCTCTAACTCTGGGTCAGTATTGAAAAGAATAATGCTGGTGTTGGTCGTCCATTGATTTATCTCGTGATGCCACTCTTGTTCGTTTGCACTTGATATATATTGCAAATTGACAAGAAAGAAGTAATCAGTGTCCACGTTCTGAGAAATGTTCAGTTGCTCGGGGCTACTGAGCAATTCAACGTCCACAGCCAGTTTTAACTTTAGAAAATGAACCAGGGCAGCAGACTCTATTGAGTCTTCTGAAATTAAAAATAAATGCTGTTGTTTGTTCATTAAAGTCATTCCCTGATAGCTTTTCAGCGCGCTTAGACTAATACATCTATCAAAAATAAGTGAAGCATTAAAAAAGCATTAGCATTAACAAGTTAGTTATAAAACCCAACTAGCGCCTTGTTATTAGGTTTGTTTATACTAATTTAGATTACATAAATTTATTATTATTGACAATTATTTGGTGGCTTTTTATCCATATAACGGCACATTGAACCCATGTTTCGAGTTAGAGCAAGGGTTTTCGTTTTTGTTTTCTATCATGTTATCATCCCCGCCTATTTCAGCTGTCAGAAAAGCCTCATGAGTCAAAGTGCATTAAATGCTACCGAAAAGCGAGCATCTATTTCATTAGCCGTTGTTTTTGGCCTAAGAATGTTGGGCCTGTTTATGATCATGCCGGTTTTTGCTTACTACGGTAAAGAGCTTGATGGCTACTCGCCACTTTGGGTTGGCTTAGCTATTGGGGCATATGGCTTAACTCAAGCGCTATTTCAAATTCCGATGGGGATGTTGTCTGATCGTATTGGTCGTAAACCTGTCATCTTTATTGGTTTGATTGTTTTTGCCATTGGTAGTGTTATCGCAGCTATGTCTGATTCTGTTTATGGTGTGGCGCTTGGCCGAGCGGTACAAGGATTAGGCGCCATTGCCAGTGCCATTTTGGCCCTTGCGGCCGATTCAAGCCGAGAAGAACAACGTCCCAAGGTGATGGCGACGATCGGGGTGTGTATTGGACTAGCATTCGCGGTGGCGATGGTAGTGGGGCCGCTAGTGACCCAATTTGTTGGTTTGTCAGGACTTTTCTATTTTACTGCGCTGATGGCGATATTGGGTTTACTGATTGTAAAGTTCGTCGTACCCGATGTAGTGCATAAAGCACCAGCAGGTGAAACGGTAGCGATTCCCCAGTTACTAGGAAAGTTGCTGAAAAAGCCTGAGTTACTACGTTTAGATGCGGGAATTTTTGTTCTGCATTTAACATTGACCGCGATGTTTGTGGTGCTGCCACTTAAATTAGTGGCGGCGGGGTTGGAGGTGACTCAGCACTGGTTATTGTATTTCCCCGCCCTAATCCTTTCCTTTATATTCATTATTCCAATGTTGATTATTGGTGCTCGTCAGCAAAAAAATAAGCAGTTCTTTTTATTTTCGATTGTACTAATGGCGGCAAGCTTATTTTTATTGGCCTGCGCGAATATGCCGCTATGGTTAATATTGCTAGCGGTATTTTTATACTTCACTGCATTTAATTTTTTAGAGGCGTCACTGCCAGCGTTTATCTCCATGTTGGCGCCCGCTGGTGCAAAGGGATCTGCGATGGGGATCTATTCCACTAGTCAGTTTTTAGGCGCTTTTTTGGGCGGAGTCGTGGGCGGAACAGCTTATAATTATTTTGGCGAGCAAGGTTTATTTATTTTTATTGGCTGTTTAATGTTATGCTGGTTGGTCATCGCATTTGGCATGAGTAACCCTAGTCAAATTCGCAATCATGTATTAAGTATTAAACTCATGGAGACACAACAGGCTGAGCAGTTAGCGAGCCAATTAACCCAATTAGCCGGGGTAATTGAAGCTGTTGTTATACCTTATGAGCGTGTAGTTTATCTAAAAGTAAAACATACAGAGTTTGAACTTAGTCAGGCCCATAAGCTGATTAAGTGTGTTAATTAACGGGAGTTAAGATTATGGCCACTCGTGGAGTGAACAAAGTTATTTTGGTTGGCAACTTAGGTCAAGATCCTGAGGTTCGCTATCTACCGAACGGTGGTGCGGTTGCTAACATTACTATTGCCACGTCTGAGTCATGGCGTGATAAAACCAGCGGCGAACAACGTGAAAAAACCGAATGGCACCGCGTGTCTTTGTTCGGTAAGTTGGCGGAAGTGGCTGGTGAATACCTTCGTAAAGGCTCACAAGTTTACATTGAAGGGCAATTGCAAACACGTAAGTGGCAAGATCAGCAAGGTCAAGATCGTTTCACCACTGAAATTGTGGTGCAAGGTTATAGTGGTGTCATGCAAATGCTTGGTGGTCGTCAAGGTGGTCAGCAAGGTGGTGGCCAAGGCGGTTATGGTGGTCAGCAGGGGAGCCAGCAAGGTGGTTATGGTGCGCCTCAAGGTGGCCAACAGCAAGCTCAGCCACAACAAAGCTGGGGACAACCGCAACAGCCGAATGTTGCTCCTACTCAAGCGCCACAGCAGCCAGCTTATAATCAAGCTCCGCCTGCGCAAGCGCCACAACAGAAACCTGCGTCACAGCCAACCTATAATGAGCCCCCAATGGATTTTGACGACGATATTCCGTTCTAGGAAACAGGCACAAAATACCTATTAAGTTTATTAAGGGTCTGTTGTTACAGGCCCTTTTTCATAATAATGTTCGGTGCTTGATGTTATTTATCTTGATATGGCAATAAGGGTAAGAGAGTCTTTAGCACACTATGGCGATTAAGCTACCTGCATCATACAAGCTGGCTGAATTGAGTCTAGTTTGTGAAGACTAAACGTGGCTGCTCTGGTCGCACTTTTAAATTAAGCTGCAGTAACGTTTTCGTACCCGCAATACCGTCTGGAATGAGCTGCTCTTGTTGTTGGAACTGCTTTAATGCTTGTTCAACTGTCAGATCAAAGTGATCTGTTATAGTGACATTGTTT
Organism: Motilimonas sp. 1_MG-2023; assembly: GCF_030547455.1. Classification (NCBI taxonomy): domain Bacteria; kingdom Pseudomonadati; phylum Pseudomonadota; class Gammaproteobacteria; order Alteromonadales; genus Motilimonas; species Motilimonas sp. 1_MG-2023. Next base: position 151,644 of record NZ_JAUOPX010000005.1, read on the forward strand.
GATTGTAACAAGGACAAGCTTTCACTTAACCAACTAACAGCTAGCCCTTGATCGCCTCTCTTTAGGTATTCCTTAAATTGTAAAGGCGCTTTCCAAAGTAGGGTGTATTCTCCAGTCCAATGGGCATTGAACCAAGATTCACTGACGCGAATATGACTGCCGTCGACTAATAGCTCTACGCCACGATAAAGTTTGGCTAAGGTGGCATAGTATGGTTGCTGATTAGTGTCTCGCATTTTTACCACCGCGGGATGGTTCATTGTTTTCAGTTGTTCAAGGTTTGCGGTATCTCTTAAGCAGCGCAGGCCCACTATTTGTCCGGTATGACAATCGGCTCGTTCGGTAGCAAGTGTATAGCCCCAAAGTTTATAGAGGTTTTTCATCGCTTGGTGCGGCGAGCGACTGTTAGTGATGATACTTTCAAGGTAATGAGCTTCTCGGTTGTCATTGCTACCGACTGGGCTGCCATCTTTGACGGCTTGTTTTGATTGCGCACTGATCTTGATGGTTTCTTGTTCATTGAAAAGTGGTAAAAACCATGAGTCGTTAGCACCTATTTTTATTGGCTGCTGGCTGGCTGGCGGAGTCAAAGTAATAATACTTGAACCTATAATGGCTGCAGCAATGCAGCTAAAAGCAACCGCTCGGTATGGCTGAATGAGTTGTTGCAGTGCACTGTGATGGCGGATTCCTTGGATTTCGTTGGCTACTTGTCGCACTATTTTAGCTGAAACTTGATGCTGTCCTTTAGCGAAAGCTGCCAACATGGATTGATCGCAAATCAGGTTAATCAAGCGTGGAATGCCTTTGCTATGGAGTTGTAATTCTTTAAGTGCCAAACGATTGAACACTTTTAACCGACAACCGGCTACTTGGAGGCGATGAGCGACATAAAGGCAAACCTCTTTGTAGTTCAATGGCAACAAGTGATAACGCGCATGGATCCCTTGAGCCAGTACTAGTAGCGATTCTTTTCTGAGCAGTGCTAGCAGTTCTGGCTGGCCGATGAGTACCACTTTAAGTAGCTTTTGCCCATCGAGCTCAATTTGAGTCAGCAGTTTAAGTAGCTCAAGAGACAAAGGGGTTAACAGCTGAGCTTCATCAATCAATAACACCGAATGCTTTTGTTGGTAGTGATTCTGGTGGAGGTAATGAGTTATGAGCTCAAAAAGGGTTTTTAAGTCGTCTTGATCACTCTGGTATGGAATAGCAAATTCATCACAGATGGTTTCAAGTAGCTCAATTTCGCTAACCGAAGGGTTGATGATATAGGCAAGCGAGGTTTGCTCGGAGAGGCCGGCAAGCCAAGTGCGGCAAACGATGGTTTTACCGGTGCCAACTTCTCCAGTTAATAAGACAAAGCCACCCGTTCCACCTTGTAAGCTATACATCAAATGAGCCAGCGCCTGCTCATGACGCTCAGTCAGGTAAAAGTAATCAGGTGCTGGAACGATTGAAAATGGATTTTCTCTTAGCCCAAAAAAGTCATAGTACATCTTTGACTCACATCCTTGCCGTGAAGGTAATGTGCTGATCCTTCAGCTATTCTAAATAAAACCATAGAGGATTTCACTTCGTTTAAGCTGGATTCTACTGAGTTGTTAGTGATATTGGAATCATTAGCCGTGTTTTGAGCTAAATTTATCGAAAAGAAAAATAATCAGTAAGAAAACCCAGCTATATAGCTGGGTTTTATCATTTCTACCGCTTGGTTACTACAACAAAAAATTATTTCATTTCTCTGATACTTGAAGATATTTTTCACGGCTATCTGATTCCGTCAGTTCAGCCATATTCACTCCAAGTTGTTCGCAAGCCTCTTCAAAGCTAATTCCACAATGGCACATCAATACGTCGATGGCAGGTAAATATGCATGCATTTTTTATCTCCCTATATGTTACGACTATGTTATGCAGTTTTTTCGTTTCTGTGTATATTCGACTTTAGCATTAGACGGCGCAATGTAATGCATTAATAAACTCTAGACTATTTTTTAATCATAGACGAAACAATTTGTTAGATTTTTACTATGGTCTCTGTCAGAAAAAATATTCAAGGTTAATACTTAGCATATCGTCATCTTTCAAGCTATAAAGTGGGTCGTTGCTTTCGCTACTGTAGAACAGCCAAGCTTCTAGGTTTAATCGCCAATGTTGACCAAATCGGGTACTGGCTTCGATGCGGCCTGAGTAGCTCATCTGTTCTAAATCTCGCGCCACTCCAAGTAATATTTCCGAGCCATCGACATCATTAAAAACCAACCGAGTTCCGAGAAAAAGATCGTTTTGATACGGAGTACTGGCGTTTAAGCCGCGTTGGTCCCAGTTATACTCGCTTAATAGGCCTAAATCGATATTAGTATCAGCTAGACCTATCAGGGTGTATTCAAAACCTGCAACGCCAGCTTGATAGTGTTCAAATTGCCCCTCTTTATGTAACGCTTCTATTTTCCACAGCCACTCGCCCAATGTGGCTTGAATATCGGTGCTAATCTGCCACATTTGTTGATAATAAGGAACGAGTTTGTTTTGATTGTAGGGCTGTAAAATAGGCTCTCGGTCAGTGCCTTTAAAGCCCGCGACACCGACATCCCAGTCACCAAAGGTACGACTCCAGCGCAGCGCAAAATCAATATGTTTCGCTTTAGCTGATGACTCGTATTGAGCCTGGTCAGGATTAACCACTAATGGCGTTCGTAAACGACCTTTTTCGCCTGCAAAGGTTCGCTCCCTGAACCCGGGCAAGATAAACGCATTGACTACCCCCCAATCGCGGATCAAACTCAAATGTGCCATGGGCTGGCCGAGTTTGCGATCGCCATTGACGGTTTCAACCTGATCCGTTTGATTGATCACATCGACTAGGTGTTGTGATTCGGTTACCCCCCAAAAGACAATGCCAAGTCCTAGCTCAAACTCCCAATCATCACGTAAATGAACCCACTTAGCTTCCTGAATATCCCAATGACTACGCTCATCGTCGAGACTATCAAGGCGAGCAAATGGGGTGAAAATAAAAGCGTCTTGGCCATCATTCCAAGGCAGGTATAATTCTGGCTCAATGGCAATCGAGGTTTGGTTATCACCTTGATGTGAAAATTGCGCAGATTCAACAAAACTACGTTGTTGTAAGCTGATCGAGCCTTGTATCTCGACAGCTGTTGCGGGTAAGTGAAAAGCGCTAAGCAGCGCTGCTGCAAAGTATGGTTTCATTATACTTCCTTGATCAGCATTTGCTGATTACATTTGTTATATACCCAAGTATCCCTTGGTCGATTGGGTATAAGACTATTTTTTCAAAGAAAAAGTGGGAGGTATTCCCTCCCAATAAACTTAACGGGCGCGCTTGAGTTTACTTTTGTTAAAGTCGGCTTCAGTAAGCCCTGTATCGAAGCGATATTCACTAAAATTCAATTTTGTACTTTTACCCGTTTGATGATTTTCAATTGCTAGCAGGTTTGCGCGCCAAAAGCGTTTGTTTTCATCACCTGTTTCTTGTTTCACCTCATAAGCTTGATAATCACTAAAGGTTAAGGTTTTCAGTAACGCGCTTTTTCGGTCGTAATATTCTGTCTTTAACACTCGATAGTGTTGCTGATCGATCCAAGTAATTAATTTGCTATAGCCTGAATACTGGTCAGTAGGGATATTTTCAATTTTCCAAGTCTTTTCCCCGCCAATGTCGGCTTCACCTAAGTACTGATAGCGATACTTTTCGACTTCGAATGAACTGAGATCTTCGTAGGCAAATTCACTGCCCATAAAGGGACCCGACTTATTACGTGATGCAATGCGTTTAACCCGTTTGAGTGCAGGTAGATAGAGCCATTGGTCATCGGCGCCAGTGACGTGAGAGAAGCTTAAAAAAGCGGTGCCTTGAACATCATGTGGCGTATCAAAAATACTCAGCGACTTATCACCATCACCTGCGACTTCCAAGTTTTTCATTCTTAGATTGCGGGTGCTGGTCTGTCCTTGCGCATTAGTTAGGTGCATTGCTAAGGTTGCTTCACTACTGCGCCAACCGGTGTCGCGCAGTTTACGCTCTTGCATGATGCTTAAGCCTTGATTATCGCTGGCTAGCACTGGGCTCATGGCCGCCGTTGCAACAAGCGCGACGGTAAGTGATAGTGGTAAATATATTTTTTTCATTATAGGGTTCCTATGAATTGGCTAGAGAAGTTAATTGAGGCTCGCTATTACTGGTTTTTGTATTGCTTGCCAACTTAGGTTTGCGGTCAAATACCAGTAAAAACGCGGGTAAAATTAGCAGGTCAATCAGCAATGCGATCATAACAACGATACTAGTGAGTAATCCCATGTCTGCGTTCATAGCAAAATTGGATTGGGTTAAAATGCCAAAGCCGATACAGATAACCAAGGTAGTAATCAGTAGTGCTCGACCAACGCTGGTAAAAGCATAAATAACGGACTGTTCGGTATCTTGCCCTTGCTTACGAGCGTGTTGGTATTTGCTTAAAAAGTGCACCGTGTCATCGACAACGATCCCCAGTGTTAAGCTAGAAACAATAGACAAAGCAAGGTTAATTTCACCATTGACCAAAGACCATAAACCAAAGCCAGCTAAGCCAGGCAGAATGTTAGGCAGCAAACTGATAAAGCCAAGGCGCCATGAACGTAGGGCTACACCAAGTAGAGCGGAAATTAATACCAGTGCAAAGGCCGTCCCAATTAACATGCTGCTCATGTTACGCTCACCGACGTGAGCAAACATCGAACTAGTACTCGCTATGTCCACTTGTAAGTTAGGCGCATGCTGCTGGAACCAAGCATCAGCTCTGTGCTCGAGGGCTAATATCTCAGTGCTACCAAGGTTTTTAAAGGTGGCAACTACGCGGGTGGCAGACTTATCGATGTTGATTTGGTTGTTCAAATCTAAGCCATAGGGCAAGCTCATTTCATACATTAAGAGATACTGTGCAGCTAACTCCTTTTCATCGGGTAAGCGATATTGCGAGTTATCATCACCATGCATGTTCTTATTGAGACGCTTGATGGTATCTGAAAGGGATAAGACGTGATCGGTCTCTGGTTGGGCTCGGAGCCACGCAGTAAATTCAGCAAGCTGCTTTAGAAAAGCCGGATCGTTGATGCCATTACTCATACCACTATCAAGACCAAACTCAAGGCTAGTCATGCCTGAAATATGCTCAGCCATAAAATCGGAGTCTTGGCGAAAGGTGGTATCGGTACTGAAATATTTCAATGCGTCATCATTAACTTGATTGTTTGGCACTTGTGATGCCAATGCCGCCACGATAATAACGCCAAAACCTAACACCTGTTTTTGCTTCTTAATCACCCAAAGAGCTGCACGCTGCATATTGGCCGATGGATTTGGCTGCGCTTTAACTTTAATGGGGAGTAAGCTCAGTAAGGCCGGTAGTAAGGTGATGGAAAATAAAAAGGCGAATAACATGCCTACGGCAACTAAATTACCTAAATCACGTAACGGCGGTGAGTCAGAAAAATTAAGTGATAAAAAGCCAATGGCTGTCGTTGCACTGGTGATAAATACGGGCCTAAGGTTGATGGTCAAACTACTGTAAATAGCCTGTTTTTTGGTTTCGCCACGGCGCATAGCAAGTAACATGCTGCTAATAATGTGTACGCAGTCAGCCACTGCTAATGTCATTACAATGGTGGGTACATTGACCGTTGGAGTGGTAAGGGGAATACCAAGCCAGCCAGACACGCCTAAGGTGGCGGCGATAGTCGCGATGATCACCGCTAACGATGCAATAGTGCTCAAAATGGAACGTAGCAGAAAAGCTAGCATCAGTAAGATAGCCAAGAACATGCCTGGCACTAAGGTGCTGGAATCACTTTGCGCATAGGTGGCAAATGCGTCGTTAAGCATGACTAAACCAGACATGCGGATGTCGGTGTCAGGATAGAGTGCTTCATACTTAGCTTTTAGTTCTTTAGCAAAGGCGGCAACGGCAGGCCCCTCTGTTAAGGGATCTATTTCTGGCAGTTGTACGGTAACGTTGATAATAGTGACAGCACCATTTTCGCCGACTAACTTATTGAGTAACTCAGGTTGTGTTAGGGCAACTTGGCGGATTGCATCTTTCTTATCTGGACTCAATAGATTGGTTTCAAGTAACAAATCTTCAACCAGCAAGTCATCTTCTTCTGCTCGGGTATGTTGAAAATTAGTAATTGAATCAACCCGTGTTGAGTAGGGGGTTTGCCAAGACTCTTTGGTCATTTGATGGATCTGACTCAGAGTTTGATCGCTGAATACATTACCTGACTTGGGGGCGATGATGAAGCTAACCGCATCTGACTTACTGTAAACATTTTGCATCCGCTCAAAAGCTTGCAGTTGAGGATTGTCAGGGCCAAAGAACACTCGATAGTCACCATCGAAATATAATTTGCTTACACCAAAGGCGAAGGCAAAAAGAACCATCAAGGTGGCTAATAGGCTTGCTATGGGGCGTTCTACAACCCAAGTTTGCCATCTTGCTGTGTTAGGGGGGCTAGTATTTTGCATTACGTCCTCACTATGACGTTTCGTCATTATCTAAGTAAAAATATGACGATTAATCATAAAGTGACTAATCGTCATTTGTTGTTGTAAAAAAACCAGCTAACTGGCTTTTTATAAATGTTCATTGTTGGCTACTTATTTAATGTAGCTAACTCTTCAGAAAATACTTCCTCAGCAATACGCCGCCAACTGGCTTTGTAATCCCAATCCCATGAGTAGGGCTGCCATTGTAGCCCATCTAATACAACCGAGGCATTAATCAATACCGCTGAATCTGCGTCAATACGCCCCAAGCATGGACAAGGGGTTGGCGTCGTGTTGCGTAAAATAGTGACAGAGCCAAAACTCATCGCCCAAATAGCGAACGTCACTTGATAGAGGTTATCTTCATAGCGTCGACTTAATTCACCTTTGGCCATTGCCGTTTCAACCATGCCTTTGAGCATTTCAACCATTTCATCTTCAGTCTCCGCGAGCTCTTTTATTCGAGTAGGAGAAGCTTTTTCTAACACAGCCGGGCTCATCACCCTTAATGACATCATAGTTAAAATGGGATAACACAAGGTAAACAGCTCATAACCAAAACTAAGTGCCAGTATGCGCTCTCGACTATTGCCTTTAAAATTGGCTAACTTCCCGAACATACTTTTTTGCAGTCTCAGCCCTCGAGCGCACAGCGCACACCATAAATCCTCTTTACTTGTAAAATGGTTATATACCGTTCCCTTCGAATACTCAGAGCGGGCAGTTAACTTATCCATCGTTAGCTGTGCAAAACTATGCTCTTCAATAATCTCTATGGCTAAATCGATCAGTAGTTCTTCACGCTCTGCTACTTCTCTTGCCTTTCTTATTTGTGTTGTCATCGTTCGCCACATTCTTTTAATACATAAAATGAATTATACGTGTCTTCAGCATGCTCAGCCATGATTTGGCGCACGAACACTAAAGCTGACCGAACGTCCACGTTTGACGATTCGTCATTAATTTAGATTCATCTTATGGTGATGTCAATTATATTTTTGAAAAATAAAAAAAGCGGGCTTTACCCGCTTTGAATAATAAAACCATCAGTGATTAATCTTCACTGATTGACCCTATTTTGTGAATGCTTAAATCAGCCCCATGATACTCATCTTCTTGAGTCATGCGTAAGCCTACTGATTTGGCAAGAATGCCGTATACGATAACACCACCAATCAGTGCGACCATTATGCCCGCTAAAGTGCCAATGACTTGTGACATCAGGCTCACTCCGCCCAGTCCGCCGAGCGCTTCAGTGCCAAAAATGCCCGCTGCAATACCGCCCCAAGCACCACACACACCATGTAGAGGCCACACACCGAGTACATCATCAAGTTTCATGCGGTTTTGTAAGTAAGTGAATAGCACCACAAATAAGCCGCCAGCAATACCACCGGTTAGCAAAGCACCAATAGGGTGCATTAAATCCGAGCCAGCACATACTGCGACCAAACCTGCTAAAGGGCCATTATGAATAAAGCCGGGGTCATTCTTTCCGACCAGTAATGAAACGATGATGCCGCCAACCATAGCCATCAATGAATTTACCGCAACCAGGCCGGAAATCCCGTCCATCGTCTGTGCCGACATCACGTTAAAACCGAACCAACCGACCGTTAAAATCCACGCGCCTAAAGCAAGAAATGGAATATTAGAAGGCGCGAAAGCGACTAACTTGCCGTTTCGGTAACGGCCATTACGAATACCAAGAAAGTATACCGCCACTAAAGCTAACCAACCGCCGACGCCATGAACAACCACCGAACCTGCAAAATCATGGAAACTTGCGCCAAAGCTTGTTTCTAGCCAAGCTTGAAAGCCGTAGTTGCCATTCCAAATCACGCCTTCAAAGAAAGGGTAAACAAACCCAACAATTAAACCTGATGCGGCGAGCATCGGGTAGAATTTCGCCCGCTCAGCAATACCACCTGAGATAATCGCAGGAATAGCCGCGGCGAAAGTAAGCAAAAAGAAGAATTTTACTAATTCATAGCCGTTCGCTGTGGTCAGTTCACTAGCAGGCGATAAAAACGTCACATCGTAAGCTATCCAATAACCTATGAAGAAGTAAATCACGGCAGAAAAGCCAAAGTCGGCGATAATTTTCACTAATGCATTAACTTGGTTTTTCTGACGTACTGTGCCCACCTCTAAGAAGGCAAAGCCTGCGTGCATCGCCAGTACCATAATGGCACCAAGTAAAATAAATAAAGTGTTTGAACTTTGCACTAAGGTTTCTACTGCGCTGTTGATATTGTCCACTGTCTCTCCCTTTGCTTCCTGCCTGGGTGTTCCCCTAGGCTGTCATAAAGCGGTTGTCTCTCAGTTGTAAGTTTTAGGTGTTGCAAGGAGTTGATTATTATTTTGGCTAAGCACTCAAGGTTCGTGTCAGCTCAATCCTTGTCTGAGCTGATACAGCAGGTTTTATGCCATAAATGTTAATTGTGACTTTTTATGGTGCGCTTGCTGCGAGGTGGGGCTTGGTAATGGCGCGCTGGTGGTGACAAACAAATGTTAGCGCCCTGTTTTACCCTATGAGTGGTCTATATTGGTGCAAGGTGGGGTAGATCTGCCCTTAATTGGTGCTTTGGTACAGTAGTCCTTCCGATAAAGGTTTTATTTTGGGTCGGGCTTTAGTCGAACATTTTCAGTATAATGCTGCGCTGATATTTTGATTTAGGCCTTCTATATGATCATTTCCCAGCAACAGTCATTGCTTGATTTCAATTCTTTCGCTCTTGATGTGAAAGCGCATACCTTAGTGACGTTGGCGTCAGAAAGTGACTTAGACGATTTTACTTATCAACCAGATAGCCCGCATTTTATTCTTGCCGGTGGCAGTAACTTACTTTTTTGTGAAGACTTTAATGGGGTGCTCATCAAACCTGATTTCAAAGGAAAAACAGTAGTAGATGATGGCGATGATTGGTTGATTACTGTTGGTGCCGGTGAAAATTGGCATGAGTTTGTAACTTGGTGTTTGGCTAATGGCTATCATGGTTTAGAAAACCTAGCGTTAATCCCCGGCTGTGTTGGAGCCACACCAGTGCAAAATATTGGTGCTTATGGGGTTGAAGTAAAAGACTTCATCGACAGTGTTAGATCGTATCGCTTAGCTGACGGTGAGTGGCAAACGTTGTCACATCAAGCATGCCAATTCGCTTATCGCGACAGTGTGTTTAAGCATGAGTATAAAAACACCCATCTTATTGTTGAGGTTGTGTTTCGCTTACCTAAACAGTGGCTGCGCACCTTAAGTTATGGCGATTTGAAGCAGTTGCCAGAAGCGGCGAGTGCGCAACAAATTTACGATCTGGTGTGCCAAGTCAGGTCAGAAAAACTTCCTGATCCGAGTACCTTAGGTAACGCCGGTAGCTTTTTTAAAAACCCAGAGGTGCCAGCAGCGCAAGCGCAAGCACTGGCGATTGCTTATCCAGAGTTACCTATTTATGACACAGGTGCCGAGAATATTAAAAAGCTTGCTGCCGGCTGGTTGATCGACCAATGTGGTTTAAAAGGACGACAAGTCGGTGGTGCGAAGGTTCACCAGAAACAAGCTTTGGTATTGGTTAATCAAGGCGGTGCAACGCCTAAAGATGTGATTGAGTTGGCTTGGTTAGTGCGAAATCAAGTAGCTGAGCGGTTTGGTGTTTTACTCGAACATGAAGTGCGCTTTATAGCTGCAGATGGGGAAACAACCCTTGATGATATCATGTTGCAACTAGAGCGCGATGCGATAGACGTTGAGCAAGAAGCTTAAATTTTGAATTAATATTAGGTGGCGCTGTGATGACAACTAAGAAGAATATCAATCTCTTGATCCAACTGTTAGCGGATGGCCAGTTCTATTCTGGCGAATGGTTAGGCGAGCAATTAGGGGTGACTCGTACCTCAATTAGTAACTATATCAAACATGCCGAAGCATTAGGGCTGGATATTCACAGTGTAAAAGGTAAAGGCTATAAGTTGGTTGCGCCAATTGAGTTATTAGATGAAGCCTTGATCCGTTCGTTGTCGGAGCAAAAAGCGGTAGATGTATTTCCGGTGCTTGATTCCACTAATCAATATTTATTAGATCGGTTAGATCAGTTGACCCCTGGGGCAACTTGTATGGCTGAATGCCAAACGGCGGGGCGTGGTCGGCGTGGGCGACAATGGGTATCGCCATTTGGTTCCCATTTGTATTTATCCATGTACTGGCAGCTTGAAGCGGGCATGGGGGCGGCAATGGGGCTGAGCTTGGTGACAGGTATTGCAACAGTAAACGCACTTGAATCCTTAGGTGTTAGCGGCGTTCAGCTAAAATGGCCCAATGATATTTATGTCGCTGGGAAAAAGTTGGCTGGGATTTTAGTCGAAATGTCAGCTCAGGCTGCTGGGCCATGTCAGCTTGTGATAGGGCTAGGCCTTAATGTGAAGATGCCAGCAGCGGCGGCAGAAGGAATTGATCAACCGTGGACCGATTTACATCAAATGGGCGCGAGTGGTGTTGGCCGTAATCAATTGGCCGCAAGGCTGATTATGGCATTAGAACAAAGCTTGTCACTTTATGAGCAAGCGGGACTGGAGCCTTTCTTGACGCGTTGGCAAGCCCTTGATGCGTTTATTAATCAACCCGTTAATTTGATCATTGGCCCGAAGACTATTTCAGGTATTGCGCGAGGGATTGACGCTCAGGGGGCTTTGCTAGTTGAGCAACACGGGGTGATCAAGCCTTTTATCGGTGGCGAAATTTCTTTGCGGCTAGCTCATGTGCGATGTTGAGTTGCTTTAGTGCTGGTTTTTCATACCACAGAAGGAGCTGAATTACTGATTTTGTATGAAGTTTGCCCACTCAGTCGATTTATCTTATTTTTTTGTACTTTTACTGTTGCAACAACGAAAACTATTACATAGAATGCGCGTCACTTAAATGAAGCCGACTTAGCTCAGTAGGTAGAGCAACTGACTTGTAATCAGTAGGTCACCAGTTCGATTCCGGTAGTCGGCACCATTTAATCATTTAAGTACTGGGGGGGTTCCCGAGTGGCCAAAGGGAGCAGATTGTAAATCTGCCGCGAAAGCTTCGATGGTTCGAATCCGTCCCCCCCCACCATCTAAGTTTTAAAGTGGTCTTTATTGACAACTAGAAACATGATGCGGGCATCGTATAATGGCTATTACCTCAGCCTTCCAAGCTGATGATGCGGGTTCGATTCCCGCTGCCCGCTCCAATACAAAATGCTGATATGGCTCAGTTGGTAGAGCGCACCCTTGGTAAGGGTGAGGTCGGCAGTTCAAATCTGCCTATCAGCACCATTTCTAGTCGCTTTAATCCAAAAATTTAATCATAGTGTGAAATCTTTCACCGTATTTGTCTCTGAGGGGCGAACATGTCTAAAGCAAAATTTGAACGTAATAAGCCTCACGTAAACGTGGGCACCATTGGTCACGTTGACCATGGTAAAACAACTCTAACCGC